>NZ_JBHYUG010000139.1:0-15374 GCF_042749375.1 Streptomyces sp. NPDC059477
GGCGGTGAGCCACACCCCCGCCCCGCCCCCCCCCGCGCCCGCCCACCAACACCTCTAATAAACGCCAGCCCCCCCACGCGCCCCCCCCCCCGCCGTCGCCGCTCCCGCCCCCCCGCGCGGGCGACCGCCACGAAGCTCACGGAGTACGCGGCCGTGAGCACCGCCAGCCCATGGCGGTCGGCCGCCGCCGCGAGGTCGCCGGTCAGCGCCGGGGTGTCGGGGTCCTCGCCGATCAGGATGCCGCTCGCGCCCGCCACGGCACAGCGCTCGATCAGCGCCGCCTGCGCGCCGCCGCCCGCGGGCAGCGTGCAGCCGTTGCGCATCAGCAGCTCGCCCCCGGCCATCCAGTCCCAGGGGCTGTCGAGGTCGGACGCATGTGCCCAGGAGACCGTACGGCCCAGTCCCGCCGCGCCGGCGAACAGGCTGAGCCGCAGGTGAGGCAGGTCCAGCACGGTGTGAATGGTGGCCGACATGTGTCCACCGCCCTTCGCTTGTAACTTCGATGCAATCCTGTTGTGCGATCGCTCAAAGGGCAAGTGGCGATTGTGGTCTTCGCTCGGTAGATCTGGGAGTACCGGCGACGCAGACTCCCTGAAAGTTCGCTCGCGGAGGGCGGACGATGCCTCATCACCCCGCCAGGGGCCAGGTAAGGAGCGGGCGCATGTCGAATCCTCCAGTCGCGGCACACACCGCGGGCGGCGCCGATCCTTCGGGCGGCCCCTCGGGCGTGAGCACCCTGAAACGCGGCTTCAGCTTCCGTTCGGCGTTCTCGCTGGCCTTCGCCGATGTCTCGCCGATCGTCGCGCTGTACGCGATCTTCACGCTCGGGCTGTTCGCGGCGGGCCCCGCGTTCTTCTGGGCCTTCCCGATCGTGCTGGCCGGGCAGCTGATGATCGCCCTCGTCTTCGGCGAGCTGGCCTCCCGCTGGCCGTACGCGGGCAGCGTCTACCAATGGGCCCGCCATCTGCGCGGCGCCTCCTGGGGATGGATCGCGGCCTGGGCCTACACCTGGGGGCTCACCATCGCGCTGTCCACCCTCGCCTACGGCGCCGCGGGCTTCCTGCTCCCGGCCGTCGGCGTCGACGAGCACGGCAAGGCGCTCACCGTCGCCACCGCCATCGGCATTCTCGCGGTGGGCAGCCTGGCGAACATGGTGGGCCGCCGGATCCTCAAGATCATGGTGATCGCCAGCATCATCTGCGAGATCGTCGGCTCCGTCGGGCTGAGCACCATCCTGCTGATCTTCCACCGGGTGAACCCCATCGACGTCCTGTTCGACGGCTTCGGCACCCAGGACCTCGGTTCCTGGGTCGGCGGACCGCTGCTGGTGGCCATGGCCTACGTCGGCTGGTCCTTCGTCGGCTTCGAGGCCGCCGGTTCCATCGCGGAGGAGGTGGAGGAGCCGGAGCGCAACGTGCCCAAGGCCATCATCCTGTCGCTGCTCTGCGTGGCCGCGATCGTGATGTACTCCAGCGTCGCCGTCATCCTCGCCATCCCCAATCTCGACCAGGTCATGGCCGAGAAGACCGGCGACCCGGTCACCCACACCCTGGTCAGCGCCCTCGGCTCCGGCATCGCCCGGCCCCTGCTGATCATGTTCGTGATCGGCTTCCTGTCCAGCTTCCTCGCCGTCCAGGCCGCCGTCACCCGCTGTCTGTGGGGCTCGGCGCGGGACAACGCGCTGCCCGGGTCGAAGTTCCTGGTCAAGCTCGCGGGCCCGGAGCGGCTGCCGGTGAACGCCATCGCGCTGACCGGCGTGGTCGCCGCGATCCTGGTGCTGCTGGCCGGCTCCGACCTCTACCGGGTGCTGGTCAACTTCACCACCATGGGCTTCCAGATCGCCTTCGCGGTGCCCGTGATCGCCGCCCTGATCGCCCGGCTCACCGGCAAGTGGAAGCCCGGCGCGTTCAGCCTCGGCCGGTGGGGGACCCCGGTCACCGTGGTCGCGGCGCTGTGGGCCGTCGCCCAGACCGTCAACATCGCCTGGCCCCGCGCGTCCATGGGCGACACCTGGTACCTGCGCTGGAGCATGATCCTGACGACCGGTCTGCTGGCCGTCGCGGGCACCGTGATCTACGCGATCGTACGGAACCGGATCAAGCCCCCGCTGGCCAGCCGCCTCGCGGCCACGGCACCGCCGGCGCCGGACGCGACAGCGAATCCGTAGCGGAGGGGTCTCCGGGACCGGCCGCCCCCCGGGACCCGCCGCATCCGGCACCCCGCCCCACCCGGGGCCCCATGGACGGCGACGATCGGCAGCCCGCCGCGGCGGCGGTGAGCGGCCCGCCGTGACGGCGGGTCACCAGCCCGCCGCACCCCCCTTTCGCCCCTCTCAGAAGGTCAGAAGGCAGGAAGATGAACCACCCCCGGATCGCCGTGGTCACCGGTGCCGGCAGCGGTATCGGAGCCCGGATCGCACAGGAACTGCACGCCCACGGCTGGCAGGTCGCCGGCATCGACCGCCAGCCCGTCATCGGCGACCACCTCGCGCTGTCCCTGGTGGCCGATGTCTCCGACGCCGAGAAGGTCCGCCAGGCCGTCGGTCTCGTCCACCGCGAACTGGGCCCGATCGAAGGCCTGGTCACCGCCGCCGGGCACTACGCGATCACCCCCGTCGAGGCCATCACCCCCGACGAGTGGCAGCGCATGCTCCGCGTCCACCTCGGCGGACTCTTCAACGCCGCCCGCGCCGCGGTGCCGTCGATGATCGAGCGGGGCGGCGGCAGCATCGTCGCCATCTCCTCCGAACTGGCCATCGGCGGCGGCGACGGCGAGGCCCACTACGCCGCCGCCAAGGGCGCCATCATCGGCCTCGTCCGCAGCCTCGCCGCCGAACTGGCCCCCCAGAACATCCGCGTGAACTCCGTGGCACCCGGCCCCACCGACACCCCCCTGCTCGCCCCGGACTCCCCCTGGCGCGACCCCGCCTACCTGGCGACCCTCCCCACCCGGCGGCTCGCCCGGCCCGAGGAGATCGCGGCCACCGCGCGCTACCTCCTCCAGGAGGCCACCTTCTGCACCGGGGAAGTCATCTCGCCCAACTCCGGAGCCGTGATCTGATGAGCCATGACCCCATGAGCAGCGATCCCCTGCGCAGCGACCCCATGAGCAGCGACCCCCTGCGCACCGGTCCGACGAGCGGCGATCCGCTGACGACGCCCGACCTCACCGCGTCCCGCTCGCCGTTCGCCCTGGTGACCGGCGCCACCCAGGGCATCGGCCGGGCCATCGCCCTGCGCCTGGCCGACGACGGCGCCCGCGTCGCCGTCAACGGGCGCGCGCACACTCCCGACCTGGACGCCGTGACCCGCGCCGCGAACGCCGTGGCCGCGCCCGCCGACGTGTCCGACCGGGACCAGGTGCACGCCATGGTCGACCGGCTGCGCCATACCGTCGGCGACATCGACGTCCTGGTGTGCAACGCGGCCTACATGACCATGGGTTCCTTCCTCGACCACGACGAGCAGGACTGGTGGCGGATCGTCGACACCAACCTGAGCGGCACCTTCCATCTCGTCCAGGCCGTCCTGCCGGGCATGCGCCGCCTCGGCCGCGGCCGGATCGTCGTCATCTCCTCCGAGTGGGGTGTGACCGGCTGGCCCAACGCCAGCGCGTACGCCGCCTCCAAGGCCGGACTCATCGCCCTGGTCAAGAGCCTGGGCCGGGAACTGGCCCCGGAGAACATCCTGGTCAACGCCATCGCCCCGGGCGTCACCGACACCCCCCAGCTCGCCGTGGACGCCGCCGACGCCGGGATCCCCCTCGAAGCCATGCACCGGCACTACGCGGACGGCATCCCCCTCGGCCGGATCGGCCGCCCCGAGGAGATCGCCTCGGCCGTCGCCCATCTCACCGATTTCACCCTCGGCTCGCTCGCGGGCCAGACCCTACAGATCAACGGAGGCAGCACCCGATGCCGAGCCTGAGCCCCGACACCCGCCCCGAGCCGGTCGGCCCCGTGGACGGACAGGTCAGCCCCCGCTACGCCGGACTGACCACCTTCGCCCGGCTCCCACGCATCGAGGACGTGCCCCGCTACGACGTCGCCATCGCCGGCGCCCCCTTCGACGCCGGTGTCACCTACCGGCCCGGCGCCCGCTTCGGCCCCTCGGCCATCCGTGAGGCCTCCCGCCTCCTGCGTCCCTACAACCCGCGCCTGGACGTCATGCCGTTCCGCGACCAGCAGGTCGTCGACGCCGGAGACCTGCCCTGCAACCCCTTCGACATCACCCGGGCGGCCAAGGAGATCGAGGAGAGCGCCCACGCACTGATACGCGACGGGGCGCGACTGATCACCCTGGGCGGTGACCACAGCATCGCCTACCCCCTGCTGCGCGCCATGCACCGCGTCCACGGCCCGGTCGCCCTCGTCCACTTCGACGCCCATCTCGACACCTGGGACACCTACTACGACACCCCCCTCACCCATGGCACACCCTTTCGCCGCGCCGCCGAGGAGGGCCTCTTCCGCCCGGACGCCAGCGCGCACGTCGGCATCCGCGGCTCCCTGTACGACCCGGCGGATCTGACCGACGACGCCGAACTGGGCTTCCGGATCTTCCACTGCGCCGACTTCGAGACGATGACGGTCGCCGACGTGGTGGGCCAGCTGCGGGAGACGATCGGGGACGCCCCCCTGTATCTCTCGGTGGACATCGACGTCCTGGACCCCGCCCACGCGCCGGCCACCGGAACCCCCGAGGCCGGCGGCCTGACCAGCAGGGAACTGCTCGGCATCGTCCGCGGGCTGAAGGGACTCGATCTGGTCGGCGCCGATGTCGTCGAGGTCGCCCCCGCCTACGACCATGCCGACATCACCAGCGTCGCCGCCGCCAACCTCGCCTACGAGTACGTGTCCCTCTGCGCAAGGACGCCCCGATGATCTCGCCGACCCGCCCGGCGGAGCCGATCACCTGGCCCGCCGGCCACCGGGCCGCCGCCGCCCTCACCTTCGACGTCGACGCCGAGTCAGCCGTCCTGCACGAGCACCCCGCCGCCCGGCACCGCATGTCCGTCATGACCCATCAGTCGTACGGCCCGCTGGTCGGCGTGCCCCGGCTGCTGCGCATTCTCGACCGGCACGGCATCCGCGCCACGTTCTGCGTCCCCGGCTGGACCGCGCTGCGCTACCCGGACGTCGTCCGTTCCATCGCGGCGGCCGGCCATGAGATCGCCCATCACGGCTATCTCCACGAACTGCTCACCAGCGTCGACGCGCAGGCCGAGGCGGGTTTCCTCGACCGGGGCCTGGCGGCCCTGGAGTCGGTGGCGGGCGTCAGACCCGTCGGCTACCGGGCCCCGATGTGGGAACTCAGCTACCACACCCCCGGCTTGCTCAAGGAGCGCGGCTTCCTCTACGACTCCAGCCTCATGGACGCCGACGTGCCCTACGAACTCGCCCTGGCCGACGGCACGTCGCTCGTGGAGATCCCCATCCAGTGGGCGCTGGACGACTGGGAGCAGTACTGCTACCTGCCCGGCATCTCCGGCACCGGTCTGATCGAGAGCCCCGCCAAGGTGCTGGAGATGTGGACCCTGGAGTTCCAGGCCATGCGCCGCGAGGGCGGCTGCTTCGTCCTCACCAACCATCCCTTCCTGTCCGGCCGCCCCTCCCGCGCGGCGGCCCTGGAGACCCTGATCGAGCGCATCATCGCCACCGGCGACACCTGGGTCGCCCCGCTGGCCGACATCGCCCACCATGTCCGCTCCCTGGGCCTGACCCCACGGGTCCTGACCCCACCGGACCTGGAGACCGGCCCGGGGACCGACCTGGAACCATGACCGAGGACCGCCCCGGGTGTGACGGGCCTGCCGGTGGCCCGGCTGGAGCGGCACCGGCTGCGCCTGGGGCCGGGCCGGGGATCGCGTGACCCTCAGTCGAACCAGTCGGGATCCCCGGCCTCGATCAGCCCCTTCAGCACCACCCGGTCGCCGAACGCCTCGCACAGCAGCGCGCCCAGACGTCCGAGCGCCTCAGGGTCCTCGCCGTAGGCGACGAACATCCCCGCCTCACTGTCGTACCCGAACCGCCCCGCCAACTCCGGCGCTCGCTCGCGCACGGCCGATCTGGCCACGCCTTCCCACCCATAGCCACTGCCGTACTGCTCGCACTCGGTGAAGACGTCGGCCACCTCGACCATGTGGCTGTCACTGAGCATCAGACAGTACGACCCGGGCTTGTGGTCGTACTCGAAGAACACCAAGGGAGCAAAACTCTCACGATCGGTCATGCCCCGACTGTACGAGGCGGCACTGACAACGCTGGGCGAGCGCCGTCGGTGTGAGGACCTGACCGGGGTGGCCCCGGGCCACGAGGCGTCCGTCGTGGAGCAGGAGACAGGTGTCGGCCGCGCGGGCGGCGGTCAGGTCGTGGGTGGCCTGGACGACCGTCACCCCGTCGGCGACGAGTTCCGTGAGCAGCGCGGCGATACGGTCCCTGGCCTCGGGGTCGAGCCCGGTCGTCGGTTCGTCGAGGAGGAGCAGGTCGGAGTCCTGGGCCAGGCCCTGGGCGATGAGGGCGCGCTGGCGCTGGCCCCCTGACAGCTCGCCGAGCTGGCGGGCGGCGAGGTCGCCGATGCCCAGGCGGTCCAGGGCGTGGTCCACCGTCGCGCGGTCCTGCCGGGTCAGCCGGCGCCAGGGGCCCCGCTCGCCCCAGCGCCCCATCTCCACCGTCTGCCGCACGGTGAGCGGCAGCGCGTCCCCCACCGCCGCGCGTTGCGGGACGAACGCGGGGGGCCGTTCTCCCCGGCGGGTGAGCGTTCCGGATGTCGGATGGATCACACCGGCCAGCACACCGAGCAGCGTCGATTTCCCGCTGCCGTTCGGGCCGACGAGCGCGGTCATCGACAACGCCGGTATCTCGACGGTGAGTTGGTGGAGGGCGGGGCGAGCGCCGTAGCCCGCGCAGAGGTCCGTGAACGTGGCGTGCGCGGCCGGGTCCCGCTGCCGCGCGGTCGGACTGCCTGGTTTATTGAACATGATTTCCATTGTAGTGTCCGCCGTATGGAGTGGTTGACGGCCCCGTTCGACGTGGCCTTTGTGCAGCGAGCCCTGTGGGGCGGAATCCTGGTGTCCGCGATCTGCGCGCTCGCCGGGACCTGGGTGGTGCTGCGGGGCATGGCCTTTCTCGGCGACGCGATGTCCCACGGACTGCTGCCGGGAGTCGCGCTCGCCGCGTTGCTCGGCGGAAATCTGCTGGTGGGGGCGGTGCTCAGCGCCGCCGTCATGACCGCGGGCGTCACCGGGCTGGGGCGGGTGCCACGGCTGTCCCAGGACACCGGCATCGGCCTGCTGTTCGTCGGCATGCTCTCGCTCGGCGTGATCATCGTGTCCCGCTCGCAGTCCTTCGCGGTGGATCTGACCGGCTTTCTGTTCGGCGACGTCCTCGCGGTGCGTGCGCGGGACCTGATCCTGCTCGCGGTGGCGCTGCTCGCCGCGCTCGTCGTCTCGGTGCTCGGTCATCGGGCGTTCCTGGCCCTGGCGTTCGACCCGCGCAAGGCCCGGACGCTCGGGCTGCGACCCCGGCTCGCCCATGCCGTGCTGCTCGCCCTGCTGGGCCTCGCGATCGTCGCCTCCTTCCATATCGTCGGCACCCTGCTGGTCCTCGGCCTGCTCATCGCCCCGCCCGCGGCGGCACTGCCCTGGGCGCACAGCGTCCGCGCGGTCATGGCCCTCGCCGCCCTGACCGGCGCCGCCGCCACCTTCGGGGGGCTGCTCCTGTCCTGGCATCTGGGCACCGCCGCCGGAGCGACCGTCTCGGCGCTCGCGGTGGCCGTCTTCTTCCTCTCCCACCTGGGCGCGGCGATCCGGGACCGACGGGTGAATCCAACCAACGTCAATCAAGAAGGAAGTCTGAGGCGATCGTCTTGACCATCCGACGAAACGTCATTTCACGGCCCTCGGCCGCGCCGCCGCTCAGCACCTCACCGCTCAGCACCTCACCGCTCAGCACCCTCCTCGTCACCGCCCTCGCCGCCACGCTCCTCACCGGCTGCGCGGAACGGACGGACACCGACGAGCGCAACTCCGAGCCCAGGGAGACCAGTTCCGCGTCCACCACCCCCCACGGCCATGTCGAAGGGGCCGAGGAGGCCGCCGAGCAGCAGTCCCGGCTGCTCCTCAACGACCCGAGCGGCGGTGACACCCGCGTCCTCGACCTCGTCACCGGCGAATTGCGCACGACAGCCCCGGTGAAAGGCGCCGTCCGGCTCGGTACGGACGGGCGGTTCGGGTACCTCCACACCGCCACCACCACCCATGTCCTCGACGGCGGCGCCTGGATGGTCGACCACGGGGACCATGTCCACTACTACCGCGCGCCGATCCGAGACGTCGGCGAACTCCCCGCGGACCACACGGCACAGGTGCGTAGTGACGCCGCCGTGACCGCGGTGACCGACGGCGAGGGCCGGGCCGCGCTGTACGAGCGGGCCGCGCTGGAGGCGGCCGGGATCGGTGACGCCCGCGCGCTGCCGGGCACGTACACCGGAGCCCTCGTGCCGTACGCGGAGCATCTGGTGGGGCTGGTGGCGGACGCGGGAGACGCGGCGGAGGTCATCGTGCTCGACCGGGAGGGTGCGCGTGTGGCGGTACCGGACGCGGAGTGCGCGGCGCCACGCGGTGATGCCGTCACCGGGCGTGGCGTGGTGCTGGGATGTGCCGACGGGGCCCTGCTGATAGGTGAGCGGGACGGGGTCTTCACCATCGAGGAGATTCCGTACGGGGCCGAGGTCCCGGAGCAGGAGCGGGCGGGCGCGTTCCGGGGGCGCCCCGGCAGCGACACGCTGACCGCGCCCGCCGGGGAGGACGCCGTATGGGTCCTGGACGTCGGCGGGCGGACCTGGACGCGCGTGGCGACCGGGCCGGTCGTCGCCGCCAACACCGCCGGGGAGGGCTCCCCGCTGCTGGTCCTCAAGAGCGACGGGACCTTGCGCGGCCACGACATCGGCACCGGGGAACAGATCGCCCGCACCGAGCGGCTGCTGACCGGCGAGCAAGGGGCGGGAACCGCACCTGTGATCGAGGTCGACCGCAGCCGGGCCTACGTGAACGACCCGCACGGCAAGCGGGTGTTCGAGATCGACCACAACGACAGCCTGCGGATCGCGCGCTCCTTCGACCTGGACATCGAGCCGCACCTGATGGCGGAGACCGGACGATGAGCACACGGGAAGCGACACGTGCGGGGTGGGTGAGGCGTACGAGGGTGGCGGCTGCGCGGCTGCGCAGACTGGTGCTGGTCCTTGTCGCGCTGGTCATGGCCGCTGCCGCCACCGCCTGCGGCACCGCGGGCGAGCAGCCCCGAATCGTGGTCACCACGAACATCCTCGGCGATGTCACCCGGCAGATAGTGGGTGACCAGGCCCAGGTCACCGTGCTGATGAAACCCAACGCGGACCCGCACTCCTTCGGACTGTCGGCGGTGCAGGCCGCCGAGCTGGAGCGGGCGGATCTGGTCGTCTTCAACGGGCTCGGCCTGGAGGAGAACGTGCTCCGGCATGTGTCGGCCGCACAGGAGTCAGGGGTGGCCGCCGTCGAGGTCGGTGCCGCGGTCGCCCCGCTCACCTTCCGGACCGGCGACGACCGCGAGGAAGGGCGGCCCGACCCGCACTTCTGGACCGACCCGGACCGGATGCGCACGGCGACCGGGCTGATCGCCGACCAGGTCATCGAGCATGTCGACGGCGTGGACGCCACCGCGATACGCGCCAACGCGGACCGTTACGAGGGGCACCTCACCGACCTCACCACCTGGATGGAGACATCCTTCGACCGGATCCCCGAGGACAGCCGGGCCCTGGTGACCAATCACCATGTCTTCGGCTATCTCGCCGAGCGGTTCGGCTTCCGCGTGATCGGCGCGGTCATCCCGAGCGGCACCACCCTCGCCTCACCCAGCTCCGCCGATCTGCGGTCGCTGACCCAGGCCATGGAGGAGGCCGGGGTGCGCACGGTGTTCGCCGACTCCTCCCGGCCCACCCGGCTCGCGGAGGTGCTCCGCGGCGAACTGGGCGGCCGGGTCGCGGTCGTCGAGCTGTACTCGGAGTCACTGACCGCGCCCGGCGAGGGCGCCGACACCTATCTCCGGATGATGCGCGCCAACGCCACCGCCCTGACCGAGGGACTGACCGGCGGTCCGACCGGCGGCTGAGCCCCCGTACACCTCCTGCTGGACGCCCCCCGCACCCCTCCTGGACGCCGGCCGACCGGGCCGGACGTTCCGTCACCCATGCCGCCGACCGGGCGGCAGCGAAAGGAAACCCACCGGTGAACACACTCAACCCCTCCCACCAGTCGATACCGTCGCCGCGGCCGAGGCGCGGAAGAGCCCTCACGGGTACCGCACTCGCCCTCGCGGTGTCCACCGTCCTCACCGCCTGCGCGGGCGACGGCGCGTCCGTCGGGGAGACGCCGGGCACGACGGCCGCCGCCCCCGCGAAGGCGGTCGAGAACGCCCTCGTCGCCACCTTCGACGGCGGCCTCTACGTCCTCGACGGCGAGACCCTCGAACTCACCGGCACCATCGAGCTGCCCGGCTTCAACCGGGTCAACCCGGCCGGTGACCAGGACCATGTCATCGTCTCCACCGACGCCGGCTTCCGCGTCCTGAACGCCACCGAGCAGACCTTCACCGGCATCGAGTACCCCGGTGCCGAGCCCGGCCATGTCGTCCGCCACGCGGGCCGTACGGTGCTGTTCACCGACGGCACCGGCGAGGTCGCCGTGTTCGACCCCGCCGAGCTGAGCGGCGGCGAGAAGCCCGAGGGCCGTACCCACACCACCGCCGAACCGCACCACGGTGTCGCCGTCGAGCTGAGCGGCGGCGAACTCCTCACCACCCTCGGCACCGAGGAGAAGCGCACCGGCGCGCTCGTCGTGGACGAGAACGACCAGGAGATCGCGCGCGCCGAGAACTGCCCCGGCGTCCACGGCGAGGCCGCCGCCCAGGGCGAGGCCGTGGCCGTCGGCTGCGAGGACGGTGTCCTGATCTACCGGGACGGCGAGTTCACCAAGGTCGACGCGCCCGACGACTACGGCCGGATCGGCAACCAGGCCGGAAGCGACGCCTCCCCGATCCTCCTCGGCGACTACAAGACCGACCCGGACGCCGAGCTGGAACGCCCGACCCGGATCTCCCTCATCGACACCGAGCGGGCCGAGCTGCGCCTGGTCGACCTGGGCACCAGCTACTCCTTCCGCTCGCTGGGCCGCGGCCCGCACGGCGAGGCGCTGGTACTGGGCACCGACGGGGCGCTGCACGTCATCGACCCCGCGACCGGTGAGGTGGAGCGGGAGATCCCGGTCGTGGACGCCTGGCAGGAGCCGCTCGACTGGCAGCAGGCCCGGCCCACCCTGTTCGTCCGTGGCCACACCGCCTATGTCTCCGAACCCGGCAGGAGCGCGCTGCACGCCGTCGATCTGGACGCCGGGAAGAAGACCACCTCGGTGACCCTGCCCAAGAGCACCAACGAACTGTCGGGGGTCGTCGCGGGCCACTGACAACTCCGGTCCTGACGATCAGGGGGCGGCCAGCTGCCCGGTGACGTCCGTCAGGTCCGCGATGAACATGCCCGCGAGTTCGGCGGTGAACCCGGTGCGGACCACCAGACGCAGGACGGCGATGTCCTGGCAGGGCGCGGGGAAGGCGTAGGCGGGCAGATGCCAGCCCCGGGCGCGCATGGCGCGGGAGACGTCGAACACCGTGAAGCCATCGGTGCCGGGCGTCAGCCGGAAGGCGAAGGCGGGGAGTTCGGAGCCGTCGGTGACCAGCTCGTAGGGCGTCAGGGCACGGATGCGTGCCGCGAGGGCGCGGGCCGTCGTACGGTTCCGGGCCGCCAGATTGCGCAGTCCCTCGAAGCCGTAGCGCAGGAAGCTGTAGTACTGGGCGACGACATGGGCGCCCGGCCGGGAGAAGTTGAGGGTGAAGCTGGGGGAGCGCCCGCCGAGATAGTCGACCTCGAAGACGAGTTCGTCGGGGAGTGCGGCGGCGTCCCGCCACAGGGCCCAGCCCAGGCCGGGGAAGACATGCCCGTACTTGTGGCCCGAGGTGTTGATGGAGGCGACCCGCTCCAGCTGGAAGTCCCACATCAGGCCGGGGTCCAGGAACGGGGCCACCATGGCGCCGGACGCGCCGTCCACATGGACCGGGATGTCGCACCCGGTGGCGGCCTGGTAGCCGTCCAGGGCCATGCAGATGTCGGCGACGGGTTCGTAGGAGCCGTCGAAGGTCGAGCCCAGGACGGCTACGACGCCGATGGTGTTGTCGTCGCAGTAGGCGGTGAGGGTGTCGGGGGTGAGGTGGTAGCGGCCCGGTTCCATCGGGACGTAACGCGGCTCCACCTCGAAGTAGTTGGCGAACTTCTTCCAGCAGACCTGGACGTTCGCGCCCATCACCAGGTTCGGGCGGGTGATGTCCTTGCCCTGGGCGCGGCGGCGCTGCTGCCAGCGGCGCTTGAGGGCGAGTCCGCCGAGCATGGCGGCCTCGCTGGAGCCGGTGGTGGAGCAGCCGCGGACCTGCTCGGGACGCGGTGCGTGCCACAGCCGCGCGAGCACGGTGACGCAGCGCTCCTCCATGGCCGTGATCTGCGGATACTCCGCGCGGTCCGCGAGGTTCTTCTCCGCGGTCTCCGCCATCAGCTGCCGCGCCTGCGGTTCCATCCAGCTCGTCACGAAGGTGGCGAGGTTGAGCCGCGCGTTGCCGTCGAGCATCAGCTCGTCACGGACGCGGCGGCGGACGAGGTCGGGGGCGGAGGCCGACCGGGGCAGCTCGTCGATGGGCGGGCAGACGTGGGGAGAGCCCAGCGGGGCCGGGCCGAACTCGCCCTCGTAGCAGGTCCGGTGGTCGTGGCCGGACGCGCTGTGGTGGTCGGGCTCGCTATCGTGGCCGGACGTGCTGTCGTGGCCGGATTCGTGGTCGTGGTCGGTGCGGAACGTGCTGCCGGGCTCGACGTCGGTATACGGAAGGGACATGGCTCCCAAGGTGCCTTTCTGGTCCGTGCGGTCCCCGTCGTGTCCGACGCTAGATCGCCGCGCGATCCGGCAGCCGGGCCGATTCCACCGATCCAGTGATCCATTTGCATACTGATGAACTGGATTTTCCCTTGTACATACTGGATGCCGACCGGGACCCCTGCCCGGCACGCGATCGGAGAACAGCATGACGCGACGGGACGGCGCGATCGGCGTCATCATGCCCCGGGACCTTCCGGCGAAGGACATCACCGCGTTCGCGCGACGGGCGGAACACCTCGGGTTCGACGAACTGTGGGTCGTGGAGGACCTCGGGTACCGGGGCGGGCTCGCCCAGGCGGCCACCGTGCTCGCGGTCACCGACCGGATCCGCGTCGGCGTCGGACTGCTGCCGGCCGCCGCGCGCAACGTGGCCTTCGCCGCCATGGAGATCGCGGGCCTGGCCCAGCTGCATCCCGGCCGCGTCGACATCGCGATCGGACACGGGATGCCGTCCTGGATGCGCGACGCCGGGGCCTGGCCCCGCAGCCCGCTGACCCTGCTGGGCGAGTACCTCACCGTCCTCAAGGCGCTGCTCGCGGGCGACGAGGTGCACCACGACGGGCGGTACGTCCGGGTCGACGGGGTACGGCTGCACGAGAGCGCCGTGCCCGACATCGCCCCCGACCTGTTCGCCGGGGTGCGCGGCCCCAAGTCCCTCGCGGTCTCCGGCACGGTCGCCGACGGCACCCTGCTCGCGGAACCGGCCACCCCGGAGTACGTACGCCAGGCCCTCGCGCGGATCGCCCCGACCCGCCCGCACCGGCTGACCACCTACAACGTCGCCGCCGTCGACAGCGACCCCGCCGCGGCCCTGGCCGCCGTCCGCTCCGCCCTCGCGATGGTCGCCGACCCCGACTGGCGCCCCCACATCGCGCCGCTGCCCTTCGTGGACGACCTCCTCGCCCTGCGCGCCCGCCACACCGACCCGGCGGAATTCGCCCGCGCGCTCCCCGACGCGTGGGTACGGCGGCTCGCCATCGCCGGTACTCCGGAGCAGGCGCGGTCCGCTCTGGCCGACGTCTTCGCCGCCGGTGTCACCAGCGCCGTCCTCACACCGGTCGGCCCGGACGCCCTTACGGCACTGGACGCGCTGGCGTCGGTGCTGTGACGGTCCGTCATGCGGAACCGGGGGCGTTCAACGCGGCGCCGATCCGGATGCTCCGTCCGAGACCCGTCGGCCCGTCCTACGCGGCGCCGCTCTCGATCCAGCGGGCCACCGACCGGGCGTACCGCTCCTGTTCCTCCGCCACCGGCAGCGCGGCCAGCAGGGGGAGCAGCAACCCGGCGAGTTCGCGGGCGGTTTCGGGGTCCTGCCGGGTGAGGAGGGTCCACACCGCGTGGGCGTTCCTGATGGTCCGGTGGGTCTCGCTCGCCGGCGCCCGCGCGGCCTGCCGCCGCTGGGTCGTCTCCACCAGATGCGCCGCCGTCTCCGCCCATTCGTGCGTGCGCGCCGCCGACAGCAGGGTGAGCCAGGCCCGCACGGTCAGGGCGTTGACGGTGTGCGGGTGCAGCGGCCCGTACTCCCGGCCGAGCGCCGTCTCCAGGGCGTCGGCGGTGGCCAGGGCCTCGGGGTAGGTACCGGCGCCGATACGGTCGGTGAGCCGCGCCCACAGCGGGTCGTACGTCAGGGGCAGGGGCGCCGCCCAGTCGTCGGGGGCGGCTGCCGTCCCGTCCGACGCGTACGGGACCGGTGTGCGGGGAACGGGGTGGGGGTCGAATCCGTCGGTCACTGGGTGCGCTCTCCGATCCATCCACTGCCGGGGGAGCGAGGCGGCGCTCCCGCGGCACAGTCGCCCCTCATGGTGTGGCCGCCGCACGAACGACGTCAATGAGGGGAACCGGGACCACCGTCGAAGGAACACGTGCCCCGCCCACTCGGGCAGTCCGCCAGGAAGCGGACGATCAGGTCGTGCAGGGTGCCCGGCTGCTGGAGATGCAGATCGTGACCGGTGCCGGGAACGCTGACGGCCAGAGTGGGTGAGCGCCGCCGGAGCAACTCGTCGATCTCCGCCGGGGCGAGGAAACTCGACCGGGCCAGGACGAGGAGCGTGGGACAGGCGACGCGTTCCCACGCGGACGCGAACGAGCGCGTGGCCGTATCCGCCAGTGCGCGGACCATCACGTCCCGGTCGAAGCGGGGCCACCACCCGCCGTCGCGCTCCTGGAGCCCGCCCGCCCAGCCCTCCCCGTGCGGGGGGGGGCGCGCCCGCACCCCCGCCGCGGGGGCCGGCGGGGCGGGGGGGCGGGGCGGCGGGCGGGGCGGGTGTGGGGGGGGCCGCCGTCGCGGTGGCTCGGGGGGTGCTGCGGCGGTTGGTGGAGGTGGAGGTCTCTGGGGGGGTCGCGGCGGTGGGGGCGTGAGGTGG
>NZ_JBHYUG010000140.1:0-15225 GCF_042749375.1 Streptomyces sp. NPDC059477
GCCCCCTCCCCCCCGGGCCCTTTCGGCCCGGCCCCCCCCCCGGGGGGGGGGCCCCCACCCCACGTTGGGGGTTGCAGTTTGGGTTGCAGTTGCCGCGATCAGGCCGCGATGGCTCCCTGCGCGCGCAAGAGGGCCGGTCTGGTTCTTCTGCGTCCACCTGAGCTCTTCTGGCAAGGTGCCAGGCATGGTGGTCTCCGAGAAGACGCGCAAGATTGTGTGGGCTGAAGCTGGCGGGAGATGCGCAATCTGCCGTGGGGAGGTGATCACCCCAGGGACGGCCTGTGATGATCCGTCCGTCTTCGGCGAGGAGGCGCACATCGTGGCTCGTTCCAAGGGCGGCCCGCGGTCTGGGAACCTCGACGCCGCCTCCAGGCACAACCACATGAATCTGCTCCTGCTGTGCAGCAGGCACCACAAGCAGATAGATGATCAACCACACCACTTCACGGTTGAGCGGCTCAGAGAGATCAAGGAGCGGCACGCCGCTTGGGTCCGTCACTCGCTGGACGAGCGGACCGCTGGCGGCCCGAGGCTCATCCCCGATCCGGCTTTCCCGCAGCCTCGGGTGCTGGACCTGATCACTCGTGGCAACCCGCTGTGGAACATGATCAAGACGAGCGTGGCGTTCGAGTACGCCTTACCGGATGGCCTTCCCGACGATGACGAGTCGCTCATCGTGGAGTTCCTGGACATCCTCCGCGACTACCTCGATATCGCGCCGGAGCTCCACAGCGTGCGAGAGAACCGGGATGCTGAGAAATCGCTGGCGCACTACATCCACGACCTCGCGGAGAAAGACTTCCTCGTGGGCGCCCATGTGCGCCACATGCTTTACGTCGATGGTCGAGGCGACCCCTTGGCATGGCCCATGCTCCGGGTCGAAGTTCAGCCTGCATCGCATGCCGTCGTCACGGACCAGCCTGGCTGGCCATATGCCGACGGGCCGAGCGAGGAGCCAGTCGGTAAAGGCTAGTACTGCTTAATGGTCTGCAAGCTCTTAGCTCTTGCCGCCCCGGTCCCAGAACAATTTCTCGAATCGCTGGTACTCGCGGCCTAGGCTCACCCTCTCTGTGTAGTTGGCGAGCGTTGCGAGGAAGAGACGCGGTCCCGCCCAAGCGCCGGTCGACCACAATTGGATCAACCACGCCGGAGCCTTGCCTAGGTCTTGGGACAGCTCAACCCACGACGCCGTATCGGCGGCATGCTCGCCGTGCGCCATCGACGACCCGCTCGTCCAGGCGTACGTTTCGATACCGATCCGGCGCTCAAGATTCTCGCTGAGCCAGTCAATCGAAAGGGGCGTGATCTCGTAGGCGCGGTGGCGCTTCTTCACGGGCCAGCCGCGGCCCTTGGCGTAGATCACGATGTCGTCGATGTCCTTCGCGGGATCGCGGTTGGTCCCATGCTCGTCGTCGGCGTGACCGTCGTTGTCGATGACCTGGTCGGCGTCGGTGACGCCATCGCCGAGCATGTCCTTGAGACGGATGCCTGCCGAGAGCCGTGCGAGGCGACGCGTCAGGGCGCGTCGCAGACGCTCGTCAGTGGTGATGGTCGGATCGATCACCGCTGTGGCCCACAGGCACGCCTCGAAGATGCCGCGCGCGACCGAGACCGCTCCCATCAACGATGCCTCCGCGCGAAGCAGGACTGCGAAACCCCGAAGCTGATCGGCGGCGCTAAGGATGTTGACCGCTGATTCATACCTGAGAATCGTCGCGGCTGGCTCGGCGCGGTCACCGAGCAGGACGTCGGGGGCCTTCATGTCCTCCCGCGCCGGACTCCTTCGCCCCGTTTTCCAAGGCTTAAGGCCCAACTGTGTGAACCCAGAAGCTATTTCGTCGACCGCTGCCGCAAGTGCGTCACGACGCTCATGCGCCTCCTGTGTGCCTCGATTCAGCTGGTCGAGGATGTCCATCGCCCACGCCTCGTTATCTTTGCTGGCATCGCCCTTGCCTGTCACACGCCACACCCTGTCAGAAGGCGCCGACCAGGGAAAAGTGGTTTCCGTCAATCCGGGATAGCGGCGGACCTGGTAGTCGTCCAGGCCGCATTCCTGTTGCGCAGTCTGGAAGCACTCATCCACCGCCCAGCGGCGGCTGGCAATGCGGAAAGTTCGTCCAGCGTGGTGCCCGCGGGGCAGTACCTGACATCAGCAAGGTCCCCATCCATAAACAGACCAACCCCCAACCTGGCCAGCATTCACGGCTAGCACCGTTGCAGTACCAGGGGCGGGGACTCGTAGGGAGCCCAGCCCAAGTCGGCCCGAATGCAGACGCACTCGGGCCGACAGCCCCGTTGGTGAAGTGTGCGGCGCTCAGACGACGGGCGGCACCTCGGGCAGCGGCCAGAGCAGCCCACCGACCTTGTCCGCGGTGTCCGTGAGCACACGATTCGTGAGGTGCTGGTAGCGGCGGCGCATCCGGGCGGACTTGCCTGGCTCCCAGCCCATGATCGCGTCAACGACCGTGTCGGGAACGCCAAGGATCAGCAGGACGGTCGCCGCCGTGTGACGGGCATCGTGGAGACGGCCTGTGCGTAGCCCCGCTGCCTTGAGGAGGTCCTTCCACTCGTGGTGGTCGGTGTTCGGGTTGAGGGGTTCGCCGGTCGGGGAGGCGAAGACGTACCCCTTCTCCGTCCAGAGGTCGCCAGCCAGTCGGCGGTCCCGCTCCTGCTCTCGCCGGTGCTGGAGCAGCAGCCGCACCAGAGGTTCGGGGATGCCGATTGGCCGGCGTCCGGCGCGGGACTTGGTGTCCTTGGTTTCGCGGCGGATGTTGACCTTCTGCGGGCAGTAGCCGGGCTTGCGTCCGCAGCGGTCGCCGCAGCCATGCTCGTACCGGGGCCGCAGCCGATTGCGGTGGACCGTCATGACGCGTAGATCGAAGTTGACGTCCGTCCACTTGAGGCCGAGGACCTCGCCTTGGCGCAGGCCGAGTGCCAGGGATATGACCCAGCGCGCCGGGTGCCGGGTTTTGTTGGCCAGGTCGAGGAGCTTCTGCACCTCCTCGACTGTGTAGGGCTCAACCTCTTCCTCCTCCAGGCGCGGCGCCTTGGCGACGGAGGCGGGGTTGACGGTGAGGTGGCCTCGGCGCACCGCCTCGTTGAGGGCGGCCCGTGCGGTGCGGTGGACCTGGTGCGCGGTACCGGCGGCGCTGCCAGCCTTCTGCATCTTGGCGTAGAAGCGCTCCAGGTGCTCAGGCTCCAGCTTGGGGAGACGGTGCGCGCCGAGGCCGGGGATGAGGTGGTGGTAGACGGCGACGCGGTAGCCGTCGATGGTGTTCTCGCCCACGTGCGGTGCGGCGATGTTCTCGACCCAGTGGGTCAGCCAGGTCGTGACGGTCCAGGTCTGCCCGGCCTTGGCGACGGTGCCGGAGTCGCGCTTGCGCTCCAGTTCGCGGACCGCCTTGGTGGCGTCGGCACGGGTCTTGCGCTTGACGTGGCGCCGGTCGGGCTTGCCATCGTCCTTGACGCCGACGGTCACGTAGCCGTGCCACTTGCCGTCCTTGCCGAGGAAGATCGAGGAGGCGCCGTTGGGCTGGCGAGTTTTGGCCACGTCCGCCCCCTTCAGGCCGCGTGGGCGGCCGTCTGGACGGCTGCCGGGGCGCGGTCGGCGAGGTAGGTGACCAGGGCTTCGGCGGGCACTCGGCGTAGACGGCCTATGAGGACGGAACTGATCTCGCCCGAGGCGATGAGCGCGTACATGGTCGTGCGGCCGACGCCGAGGCGGCGGGCGGCCTCCTCGACGGTGAGTGCGACGAGGGTCGTGTCAGGGGTGGGCGCCGTGTGTTCGAGCACGAGGGTGCGGAGCCGCTGCTCGGGGACACCGAGCGCCCCGGCGATGCGCGTGAGCGGGGGCAGGTTGGTGGGCATGCAGGATCGCCTTTCGGCGGTCACGGGGCAACGTGACCGCTGGACTGTCCGGGATGGGCGGTGGGCTTGCTTGGTTCGATGTGCGCGCTGGTGGCCCTCGGTGTTCGCAGCACCGGGGGATGGCGGTGGACGGGGGTGCGGGTGGACGGGCTACGAGGATCGTGGCCCGGCACCTGAGAAGATCCGCTGAGGGGCTACTCGCCCTCGGCGGGGCCACTGCGGAGTGGGTCCCCAGGCGAGTTCGGAGCCGGGTAGAAGGAGACGCTCCCCGGGTCCGGTTCGACGCCGAGACGCTCGGCGATCTCGTCGTACCGGGCCTCGGCCGCATCAAGTCTGGCCTTGGCGGCGTCGGCGAGATCTTGGGCGACCCGGTGTTCCTGCTCCGCCTTCTGGATGTCGAAGGCAGCTTCTTGCAGCTCCCAGTGGGGGTCGTCGGGGCTGGCAACGGCTTCAAGCATGAAGTTGCCAGCAGGGACGCCGAGAGCTTTGGCGAGGCCGAGAGCCTCATTGAAGCTGATGCTCCGGGTGCCGTTCTCGATCTTGGCGATCTGGGTCTGATGCATCTTGAAGCCCAGGCGGCGCATGCGCTCCGCCATGTCCTCCTGGGACAGGCGGGCCGTCATGCGTAGGACCTTCAAGTTGTGCGCCACCAGGGCTTCGCCCTCCGGTGGTGCCCAGCGCTGCGGCTTGGCATCGTCCACTTCGTTCACCTCCCTCCTCTCCCTCGGCAAGCGGAGGTTTTACACCCCATCCATAAACCATACCAGCATGGATACCTCAACCCGCAAGGGAATGGCCGTGAAAGTGACGCACATCACCCTAGCCGCGACCAGGGTACATGCTGTGCGAGATTGATTTTCCAATGCGACTATCGGTTGACTTTCGGCGGACCTTCGTGCACACTTATGCAGTGAGGGCATATGACAGCTACCCGCTAGGGGGTTGAAGCACCTAGGTGCCCCGAGGAACGCGAAAACCCCCGGCGCTACGAACACCGGGGGCTGCTGGAAACCTCGCCACCGCCCATCCCAGGACAGTCAACTGCGGCGGACCGGGTTGCCCCCCGGAGCCGCCGAGTGAGGATCTCCGTGAACGAGAGTACCGCCCCCGCCGCTCCCGCGGCACCCCATCCGATCGGCGCCCCGCCCCCAGCCTGCGGGCAGGCGGGCGCCTCCGCACCGCTGGACGAGTTGCGGACCGCCCTGGCCCGCTTCGTGGTCCTCCCGAGCGAGCAGGCACTGGACGCAACCGTGCTGTGGATCGCGGCCACCCACCTCCAACAGGTGTGGCAGCACGCCCCGCGTCTGGCCGTGGTCGGTCCGGCGAAGCGGTGCGGCAAATCCCGCCTGCTCGACCTGCTCACCGAGACGGTCCACAAACCCGTCATCACCGTGAACTCCACGGCAGCGGCCATCTTCCGCTCCATCTCGGACGAGCCGCCGACCCTTCTCGTGGACGAAGCCGACACCATCTTCGGCAGCCCCAAAGTCGCCGAGAAGAACGAGGAGATGCGCGGCCTGCTCAACGCCGGGCACCAGCGCGGCCGACCGGTGCTGCGGGTGGTCGGCAAGGAGCACACGCCCCACTCCTTCGCGACCTTCGCCATGGCGGCGCTCGCCGGTATCGGCGACCTGCCCGACACCATCATGGACAGGTCCGTCGTGATCCGGATGCGCCGCCGCGCGGAGGGCGAGCAGGTGAGCCCGTACCGCACTCGCCGCGACAGCCCTGCCCTGCACGCCCTACGGACCCGCCTCGCGCGCTGGGCCTCCTCAGTGGCCGAAGAGGCCCTCCATCTGGAGCCGGAGATGCCGGTCGAGGACCGGGCGGCGGACACTTGGGAGCCGTTGGTGATCGTCGCCGACCTCGCGGGCGGCGCCTGGCCCGAGCGCGCCCGTGCCGCGTGCGGGCAGATGGTCGCCGCCGAGGCCCAGGCCGAGGAGGAGAACCCCTCCAACGCCAGGAT
Source organism: Streptomyces sp. NPDC059477 (assembly GCF_042749375.1). NCBI lineage: Bacteria > Bacillati > Actinomycetota > Actinomycetes > Kitasatosporales > Streptomycetaceae > Streptomyces > Streptomyces sp. NPDC059477. The sequence continues at coordinate 5,834 of NZ_JBHYUG010000140.1, forward strand.
TCTCGCCGACGTCCGCCGCGCCTTCGCCGCCGCCGGCGAACCCGCGAGCGTCTCCACCGACGCCCTGCTCTACCGGCTCAACTCCGACCCCGAAGCTCCCTGGGCCGAAGCCGGGCGCGGTGGCCTGAACCCGCGCGCGCTGTCCGGGATGCTGCGCGAGTACGGCATCCGATCCGGCAACGTCCGTATGCCCGACGGGAATCAGCTCAAGGGCTACACCCGGGCGAAGTTCACCGACGCCTGGAAGCGCTACTGCCCCACCGTCCACCCCGACACCGGCTCGGACGGGAGCAGAGACACACCGGCCAAGTGACCTGTCTGGGTGCCGTCGACCGCTTGTCGCGGCACCCACACCGGGGCGAGTGCATTGTGAAATGCCGCCTGCCATCGCGAACCCCGCAGGCGACCCCGGCCATATCCGTCTCATGCCGTCCCTGGCGTATAAGTGCAGGTCAGAGTCATTCTAGCCAAGACGGCACAGCGTCCCGGGACGGATGACCATCCGTCCCGGGCCACGAAGCGGCGGCACGGTATCTCCAGTCCGCCCGCGTACCGACATGTCCGCCGGCGGATCGTGACCGCTCGACGGGGATGCGTCCCGCACGGCGCTGAGACGCCATGCCGTCCGCCTAGCGTACCGCCTCTGACCTGCCGCGTCAACGGCAAGACGGCCAAGACGGATCACCACCACCACCTTCCGGACCATGCCCCGAGGGGGTACCCACGCCCATGCCCGACACCGCCACACCCACCACATCGGCCCATCGTCACCGCGCCACCTGGTGGGACCGGCTCGCCATCATCCTGCTCGGTATCGCCGGATGCGCCCTCTCCTACGACGCGCTGCGGCAGATGGCTACCGCCATCCACGTCCGCGATCCATTGGCCTACCTCTTCCCTGTGGTGATCGACGGGTTCATCGCCTACGGCGTCCGCGCCCTGCTGGTACTGCGCGAAGCGCCGATGCCCGCTCGGCTGTACGCATGGACACTGTTCAGCACGGCGACGGCCGCCAGTATCTGGGCCAACGGGCTGCACGCCCTCGCCCTGAACAGGCCCGGCGCGGCTACCTTGCGGCTGGGCGACGGCACCGTCACCGTGCTGTCCGCCATCGCGCCTCTGGCCCTGGCCGGAGCGACCCACCTGCACATCCTGATCACCCGGTACGGCGGTGCCTCCACGGCCCGGATATCGGCGATCGCTACCGCCCCTGATGATCAGGACGGTACGCAACCGGCACGGGAGCAAGCGGCCGGGGTTTCGTACACCGCCCACGCGGACCTGCCCACGGCAGCCCGGCCGAAGGAGCCGGAGCCCATCCGCGTGGCCGCCGGTACCGCTCCCTCGCCTGCGGCCGACGCGCCCCCGGCCGAAACCGGAGGCGACAAGGACGACGGCCCGGACGGTGTTGATGACAAACCCGGGCAGGGGCGAGGAACCGCAGGCCAGAGCGGCCGAGAGGGTTCGGGTCAGCTTGCGGCGACCAGCCTCGGTGGACGTCCCGCGATGGCCTCCATCGCCGAGCTGGCCAGCGTCATCAGCGCCGCCCATCCAGGGAGTTCCGGACTGACTCGCGACAGCGCTCGTAGGGCCATCTCAGACGCCGGGCTCGGTGCTGGCACCGGGCGGCTCACCAAGGCGATGGCCCTGGTGCGGGAGGGCGTCACCAACGGCCGTCCGCACCCGTTCGACTGACCTTCACCGCATGGGGCTGCCCGCAACCGAACCGATCCGGGCAGCGCCCCCTTCCCGGTCCGCTACACGAGATGCCCGGCCGGGCCAAGCCGTCGAGTCCCCGGACACTCGCCACGCCCGCCCCAGACGACACACAGGCAGGAGCCTCCGAACTTCCCGTGAGCCGCAATCCGTTTTCCCGCAAGACCAAGCCCTCCAAGTCTTCGCCGCCCCGTAGCCTCCTGGCAGCGGGCCCGCCCACGGCCGACCGGGGCTTTGGCGGAGACGCCGTCCGCCCGACAGCGGAGCGAGCTGGGGCGAAGTCCACATCGCCTGGGGGCGATGCGGGCTTCGCGCTCGTGCCCGCTCCGGCGGGGGCGGACATCGGCCCGGCCCACGGGGCCGGGACCGCAGCAGGCGGGGAGGCCGAGCGCGGCCTCCATCGGGACACGCAGCCGCCCGCCGAGCCGAGCGAGCCAACCACCGACCCTGCCGAACGCCTCGCGTCGATCGTGAACACCGACGCGTTCATGCACCACGGCGTCGCCGCCAACGATCTCCTTGCCCCCGCTCACGCGGACATCGCCCCCGGCGCCGAGCGCCGTCGGCACCTGAGCGAGGTGCTCTACCGGCCCCGCTCCGGAACGAAGCGCACCCTGCAACTGACCTGCTCGGCCGAACCGGCGGAGCGTGCCTTCATCGACCTCGCCGCCCACAGGGCGAAGCGCTCCCGCTCGGCCTACCTCATGGACTGCGCCCTCACCTTCGCCCACGCCTACCTGTCCGACCACCGTCCTGAAGATGTCGCCGCGCTCCCGTCCCCACGGGCCACCCAGGACCTGATGATTCTGTTCGGCAGGCTGATCAGGGAGTTCGGCCGCATCGGGAACAACCTCAACCAGCTTGTCCGCGCCGTCCACCAGGGAGAGCTGCCCGACCGAGCCGAAGAGGTCCTCAACGAGCTGCACCAGGTCGCCCAGCACGCCCGTCTGCTCATGGACCAGACCCTGGCCGGAGGTGGTCACCGTGGTGCCTGACGTCTCCACGGGTGACCGCAGCCGCGGCCTCCTCTCCTATCTCTTCGGGCCCGGCCGCCGTAACGAGCACACCGACCCGCACATCGTCGCCGCGTTCGCGATGCCCGGCATCAACGATCCCGGCCGCGTACCCGTCGACCGCCACCACGAGGCCCTCAGTGAACTGGCCGACTACCTTGACCAGCCCGTGAGGCTGCGCGAGCAGCGGCTGGGCAAGAAGGTGCCGCAGCATGTGTGGCACTGCCCCGTCCGCACCGCGCCCGGCGACCGCTACCTCACCGACGACGAGTGGGCCGAGGTCGCCCGCCGCATCGTCCACGCCACCGGCATCGCCGAACACGATGACGACGCCGCCTGCCGATGGATCGCCGTACGCCACGCCGACGACCACATCCACATCATGGCGACCAGTGTCCGAGAAGACGGCCGCCGCCCGCGCAACAAGGGCGATGGCCGACGGGCCCAGGCCGAATGCCGCAGGATCGAGGCCGAACTCGGTCTGCGTCGGCTGAAGTCCGGTGACGCTACAGCGCCGAAGACACCGACAGGGCCGGAGGTCGCCAAGGCCGAGCGACAGGGCCGCAAGAACACAGCACGGGTCTGGCTTCGTGAGCACGCCTACGTCGCGGCGGCGGCAGCCCGCGACGAGGGGGAGTTCTTCGCCGTGCTGACTTCTCTCGGGATCAAGGTCCGGCCTCGTCTCGGTCCCGTCACCGGAGAAGTCACCGGCTACAGCCTCGCCACCGCCGACGACACCGACGCCAGGGGCGAGTCCGTCTTCTACAGCGGCTCCGCGCTCGCTCCGGATCTGTCCCTGAACCGGCTCCGCGAGCGCTTCGGCCCGGCCGAGGGCGGGGGCACAGGGCGGGCCACGGCGCTGCGGGCGGGCCGGGCAGAACCAGGCAGCTCCTGGCGACACGCCGATAGGGAGCTGCGTACCACGTACACGCTCGTCACAAGGGCCAACGGAGGAACGGCAGGAAGCGAGGCCGACGCCCAAGTGCAGGCTCAGGCTGCGGCATTCGCCGAGCTGCTGCACAACACCGCGGTCTCGGCGCCGCGCCGGCTCCGGGCGGAACTGCAAGCGGCGGCCATCGCCTTCAACCGTGCCAACCGCTCCGCCATCCGGGCCGAGCACCGGGCCGCCGACGCTCTGCGTCGGGCCGGAAGGGCGCTGCTGAGCGCACCCACCGGCAAGGACGGCGACTTCGTCGTCGCGGCGCTCACCTCCGCCGTCTTCCTGCTCATCGCCCTCACCGAGTGGCACGCCCAGCGCGGTCACGAGCAGCAGGCGGCAGCCGCCCAGCAGTCCCTCATCCACCTTCGGGCCGCCCAGCAGCAGGCTGCCCGGCCGGCTCTCGCCCAGCTCGCCGCGCACGCGCCGAGTCCCCGCACACGGGACCGGCTCGCCGCAGTCGTCCGAGCCACGATTCCCGAGCACGCACGCCGCATCCTCGCCGACCCCGCGTGGCCGGCTCTGGCCACCGCCCTCGCCCAGGCCGAATCGGCGGGCACCTCTCCCCACCGGGCGCTGGCCGACCTGTCCGGACAACGGGAACTCGACACCGCCGACCGACCGCCCGAAGTCCTCGTCTGGCGTCTGCGCAACGCCACCGCCGAGCGGGTCAGCCAGCGGGCTCGGAGCGCGACCACCCGTAGTGCTCGCAGCACCCGCCCGACGACACACGCGGGCGTAGCCGCCGCTCCGGTGGTGCAGCCGCCACCGGCGGGCGTGAACCGTCGACATCCGAGCCGCTGACGTGGCCCGGCCCATGCCGGAGACCGCCGTCGTGTTTCAGCAGGGGGTACGACGGCGGCCCCTCTCCCGGACCTGTCGACCGGCTTCTGAGGAGAGTGCCCGGCCGGTGGGAGAGTGCTGGCCACGCACCGTGGCAGACGGTGATCACGGGCTGGGGCGGTGCGTAACGCCGTACGTGAAGCAGGCACGGCCGCTCAGGGATGCAGCCTCTTCACCATGACCGCGTACACCGGGGAGTCGGCGAAGGGCTGCTGTTCGCCGACCTTCTCGTATCCCCACGTCTCGTACAGATCCTGCACCTTCGGGTGCGTCACGTCGACCAGGAGCACCGCGAGGTCTTCGCCGCGTTCCGCCAGCAGGGCTTCATGGAGGCGCTCCGAGATCCCCTGCTTCCGCCACCTCGGACGCACCATGACCTCGGAGACGGCGTAGGTCGCGGTGTACCCGTTGTTCGGCGCGAACGCGGTGGAACGCCACCATTCACGGCCCGGCTGGAGCGGAGCGCCGTACGCGAAGCCGGTCGGCTCGTCACCGTCGAAGGCGACGACGCAGGTGAAGCCGTCCATCCCTGACCAGTGATCGACGAACCACGGGAACCGCTGGTTGAACTCGTTGTCCATCGCATCGGCGTAGGCGTCGGCGTGCACATCGATCAGCATCTGCCGGAAGTCCTCGGGGAGGCTGCCCTGTCCGTAATGCCGCAGGTCGATCACCCTGGTCACGCTCGACTCCATTCATCTCGCATTCGGTCTGCCCAGTCGCGGGCGTACGTCGTCGACGGCGCCAGCCGGAACAGGTCTCGGTGGAAATCTCCGATCAGGGTGCGCATGCGCCCAGGCAGTGGAGCGCCCTCCATGATCGTGAAGACGGTGGCCGCGGTCGCGGTGGCCTGCTCGGGCTCTCCCTGGCGGAGCTGGGCCAGCGCGAGCTGGCAGGTGGCCAGCGCGCGGTTGCGCTGGAACTCCGCCGGGATCTTGGCCAGGGCCCGGTGCGCCATCGCCTCGGCTTCGGCGGGCTCGCCGTTGCGGTTGAGGATGATCGCCGCGAGGTGGTTGAGTTCGGCCGGCCCGTAGAACGCGGTCCATCGGGGACGTTCGTCATCGGCCGCTTTCCGGAACGTCTCCTGCGCTGTGCCCAGGGCGCGCCGAGCGGCCTGCGGATCCCCCAGCGAGGAGTGGGCCAGAGCGAGACGGACGCGGCCCATGGAGCCGAAGAACGGGTCCCTGCGGGCGGCCGAGGAGGCGTTGGCAGCCTGCGCTGCCGCGAGCTGTTCCGGCCAGTTCTTCCGCTGGTAGGCGAGAATGGCCGCGCTGACCCACACGCGCATGCCCGTGGGCGGGTCCTGGGCGAGGCCGGCGAACGTGGACGACTCGTGCAGGTGCGTCTGGGCCGTATCCAGGTCGCGGAGGTCGATGCACGACCAAGCGGCGACGGTGGTGAACTCGGCGGCGAGCGCGTACAGGGCGCGGCGCACGCGTTCGCTGGCGTTCCGCTGCTGAAGCTCCAGTACATGGGCGCGGGCGTCGAGGGCCGCGGTGGCCAGGGAGGCGTGTCCGCCCTGGCGGTCGTCGGCCTCCACGAGCCGGTTCAGGCTGGCGGAGGCGCGCGCCACGTCCGTCATGCCCACCGACCGGCGTTGCTTCACGACCGGAACGGCTGCGGCTGCCGTTCCGGTGCTGGAAGCGATGAAGTCGCGACGCCGCACAGGGCCCTCCGGGGGATGTTGCATGGAGATGGGTGCGCTGAACCCTAAGTCCGCCACGGGGCAGCCGAACACACGCTCAAGTGCAACGCAAGTGCGCCCGATGGGACGTCGGCTCGATCCGTTGAGCAGGTTGCGGACCGTCCGGGACGAGATGTCGCCGGGTCGGCCGGTGATCTCCTCAAGCGCCGCGTTCAGCCGAGTCGCCAACTCCTCCTGAGTGAGGCCAAGTTGATCTAGCCGGCGCTGAAGGACGAGATTCGCTCCCATGTACCGAACGTAGTACCGCCGTCACTCCACTGCCCAGACCTCGGGTAATGAGATCGCAAAGTCTTCCGGTTGGCGGGCGGGCGCACATCGCATCTCTTCCTGTCGCGCCCCGCTCGGCACCCGTTGACTGGTCATCGGTCGCCGAGCCGAGTCCGGCACGGCGGCACGGAGGAAAGCCCGGCCCTGTCTCCCCCGTCAGGACCGGGCACCCCACGCCGGAGGGAAAGACCTCGTGACCATGACCGCCGCCACACCGAATGCGATCGGCTCCCCTGGCTACACCACGGAGCTGCCGTGCGTCCGCGAGTCCGTGAGCCACGCCCGCGCTCTCGTCTCCGATGTGCTGGCGGCCTGGGGCATGGACGACGACGTGGCCGACCGCGGAAGGATCATCGTCACCGAACTGCTGGCCAACGCCGTCGAGCACACCGAGACCTCCGTGTCGAAGGTCATCATCGAACGCCGGAGCAACGGCGCGGTCCGCATCGGCGTCTCCGACCGATCGCACGACGTCCCTTATGTGAAGACGGCAGCGCTGAGCGCTGAGAACGGCCGGGGTCTGCGTCTGGTCGCGGGGATGAGTGCGCGGTGGGGCTACGACGCACACCGGTGGGGCAAGATCACCTGGGCTGTGATCGACGCCGCGTCGGGACGAGAGCGGTGAGCACCGCGGTGGCCGCGAAGCGCCCGGCCGAGCAGTGGACGCCACCGCTCGACGCGGACGGCTTACGGCGAGTGCTGGAGCGATTCCGGGCCTGGAAGCCGCTCGACATCGAGGAGGTCTTCGACGATCTCGATGCGGCGATCGGCGGTCATCCGCCGCCCGTTGAAACGACCGTCGCCCTGCTCGACCGCCTCCGCGGTCACCTGGAGCAGCTCAGCGACATCGCCGTGGCCGACGGCGGCTTTCCGCCCACCGCGGCGATGACCCGGCTCGCCGAACGAGCGCGCCCGCTGCGGGAGGAGTGCACACCAGCCGCCCGTCAACAGGCTGTCGGGCTTGCCCGCCGTCTTGCTTTCGTGACCGCCGACCTGATCGAAGAGTTGATCGAGGCCCGCTACATCGACGGAGCCGAGTGAGGCACGCCCCCATGCATCGAATGCATCGCAGCGCCGCTCGGTGCACCGGCCAGTACGCTCCGGCCCTTCGAGCGGACCTCCACCCGTGTGCACCTCCCTGCTCAGTGTCCATCCCACCGCGCCGTTGATCAGCAGAAGAGAACGGAGAACGTTCGCCGATAGCCTTCCCGGCCTCCTGGCCTCCCAGCCCATCCGGCACGCGATGCCGACCTGTCCCCTGCACACGCACGACCGAAGGAACTCCATGACCAACACGACTGCCGAGCCCGCCGAGGCGACCCGTCTGCGGAACAAGGTGGTGGACGAGCTTTGCGCGGACGGCAACATCTCCTCCCCGGAGATCGACGCCGTGATGCGCAAGGTGCCCCGCCACGCGTTCATCCCCGGCACCCCGCTCGACAAGGCGTACGACACGTACGCCGCGGTGATCACCAAGACCGACGAGCACGGCGTGCAGCTCAGCTCCGTCTCCGCCCCGCAGATCCAGGCCATGATGCTGGAGCAGGCCCGGGTGCAGCCCGGGATGCGGGTGCTGGAGATCGGCTCGGGCGGCCTGAACGCGGCGTACCTCGCCGAACTCGTCGGCCCTGACGGCCGGGTCATCACGGTGGACATCGACTCCTCCGTCACCGACCGCGCGTCCCGGCTCCTGGAGGAGAACGGCTACGACCAGGTCCGCGTTGTCACCGCAGACGCAGCCGAGCCCCTCCCCGTCGGGGAGGTCGATGTCGTCATGGTGACCGCCGGAGCCTGGGACATCGCCCCGGCATGGATCGCGCAACTCAAGCAGGGCGGCCGACTCGTGGTGCCGCTGCGGATGCGGGGCCTGACCCGGTCGGTCGCCTTCACCCGGGTGATGGGCGAGCACGGCCCCCACCTGGAGAGCGAGTCGGCGCGGATCTGCGGCTTCGTCCCGATGCAGGGCTCGACCGCCCACCGGGAAGAACTCCTCCTGGTCAACGGCACTCCGGAGATCGGGCTGAAGTTCGATGACGGGCTTCCGGCCGACCCGCACCGGCTGGACAACGCGGTCACGTTCCCGCGACACGAGCTGTGGACCGGTGTTGTCATCGGCCTCCAGGAACTCATCGACACCCTCCAGATGGCCCTGGCGATCAGCCTGCCCGGCTTCTGCACGATGGCGGTCGACGAAGACCTGGACACGGGCCTGGTCGCCCCCGTGAACAAGCGGTTCGCCCTCGCCGCCGTCAAGGAGGACACCTTCGCCTACCTCGTCACCCGCCGCACCGAGGACAACAAGCGCATTGAGTACGGCGTGCACGCCCTCGGCCCGAACGCGAAGCGGCTCGCCGACACGGTCGCCGACACGCTGCGCGACTGGGAGGCCAACCGGCGCGGCGGTCCCAGCCCGGTCATCCGGGTCTATCCGGCGGACACCCCCGACGGCCAGGTCCGAGGCGACCGGGTCATCGACAAGGTCCACAGCCGGATCTCGCTCTCCTGGCCCTCGGCGTAACGCCGGGGAGCCAGGCCGTCCCACACCATCCGAACAACAAGAAGGGCATCACCATGACGAGCGCCACCCTGGCCCCGCCCGCCCCGCTGGCGGGCCTGGACGACGACTTCGCGCCCCTGGACGTGAGGGTCGTCGTCGCCGAGCACCCGTACGGCAAGCTCATGTGTTCGACGGGCGACGGCTGCGGCAGCACCTGCGCGACCGGCGCCTCCGCCTGCGGCTCCTTCACGGAGGACCCGGCCTGATCCGCGGTTCCTTCGCCGAGGCACCTGTCTGATCCACAGCTCCTTCACCAAGGAACCCGTCTGATCCGCAACTCCTCAGCGAGGACCAGCCTGATCTGCGGTTCCTGCCCTCAGGGCCTGCCCTGAGGGCAGACCCTCCCCGCCGGTG
>NZ_JBHYUG010000141.1:0-15089 GCF_042749375.1 Streptomyces sp. NPDC059477
CCCGCCATCCACATCTTCCTCGACAACGACTACATCACCGGCCAAACCCTCAACATCGACGGCGGCATCACCCTCACCTAACCCACCCACCCACACCAGGCCAGCCAGCCAACACCGGCAACCAAAGGGCCCAATGAACTACTCGACCGACCGGTGCGGCATGCCCTCGGCGGGCATTCCCCGCCAGCTGGTGCCCGTCGTCAGGTGTTCGCCCTTCATCAGCAGGGACAGGGCTCCGAGCCAGGCGCCCTTCCCGGTGACGGAGTCGTAGAGAACGACGGACCGGGTGCCGATGCTGGCGCCGTCGTGCACGGTGACCGGGGACATCTTCATGACGCGGTCCTCGAACAGGTGTGTCTGCAAGGACACGCCGATGCCGATCGCGGCGTCGTCCCCGATGCGCACCAGGTCGAACTCGGTGAGGAAGGTCGTGCCGATCCAGGTGCGTCTGCCGATGCGGGCGCCGAACCAGCGCAGTACGGCCGGCAGGAACGGTGTGCCGACCAGCAGATTGATACCGGCCGGGACGGCCGCCGCTTCGTAGAGGCCGGTGGCGAACTCGGCCCGTCGTACGAACAGGCTCCACAGCGGTTCCACCCGTGGCCGGTAGGTCCCGGCCACACAGCGCTTGACCAGCACACAGAACATGATCACGATCAGTGACGCGCCGATGGCCAGGAGCGGTGACACAAGCACCGGCACCCACAGGGCCGGGCTCCCGGCCACGGCGGACAATGCCAGCAGGTAGGGATATCCGCTCAGTTCGATGAGGGCCGCGGGCATGGTGGCGCGGAGGAACTCGATACCCAGGCGCTGGAGCTTCGCCTTGCGGGGCGGCCGGAAGGTGAGTTCCTCGGGGTACGAGCCGCTGCTCTGGCGTACGGGGAGATACATGGCGGGAGAGCCGAGCCAGGAGGTGCCCGCGGGCACACCGTCCCGGGGCGGGATCGTGCCCACCCCGATCAGGGACCCCGGGCCCGTGGTGGTTCCGGACGGGACGAAGGCGGCGTTCCCGATGAAGGAGCGGCGGCCGACCTCGGTGGGCTGGAACATGACCTGGCCCGCGGCAAAGGTCGCGGAGCCGACGGTGGCCAGGTCCGCCACGAAACTGCTGTCCCCGATCGTGAGCAGGTTCGGGTCGAGATGAGACGCGGTGGCGACCTCGGAGCCGCGGCCGATCCGCGCCCCGAGCAGCCGGAGCCAGGGCGGGGTGTAGAGCGTCGCGTAGAGGGAGTTGGTGAAGGTGAGACTGAATTCCAGCAGCTTGTCCGACACCCACTTACGCACCCCCAGAGCGGACCGCACGGGGTGGGTGCCTGCGGGGACATGGGGCAGGAACAGGCGCTTGCCGGCGGCGACCACAGCGCACACGGTGAGGACGAACACCGGACCGGACAGGAGGACGGAGACGAAACCGCCCGCTGTCCCCCAGGTGCGCCACGCCCACCAGACGACCAGGATGCTCGGCACGGCGGTCGCGATCGCCGCGGTCTCCAGGAACACCAGGCCGGACAGCGCCGCCGCCATGTGCCGCGCTCTCCACCCGGAGTGGTCGGGAGTCCTCAGCATGGACTCCGCCGCGGGGGTCAGGGTGTCGACGGGCTGCGCCGGTGAACCCGCCCAGCGTGCCCCGGCGGGCACCACCTCGTCCTCGTCGAGGCCGGACTGTTCACCGAGCCCCGCTCCGGCCTCCATGCGCGCACCGGCTTCGATGACCGCGTTGGCCCCGATGTAGGCTCCCGGTCCGATGTCGACCGGGGCGAGCGTCACCCAGCCGTCCGCGACCCGCCACGGACGCAGCGAGACGCCGTATCCGATGGAGGTGTCCGCGCCGATCCGCAGGAAGGACGGCATGCTGATCATGTTGGTGGCGATGGTGGTACGCGGCCCGACGCGGGCGCCGAGCAGTCGCAGGTAGAAGCCCATCATCGGGGAGCCGCTCAGCACGGGCAGCGGGCTGACGCTCAGCAGCAGGTTGATCGCCCACAACCGCAGATAGGTCCCGCTCCACAAGGGGTACCGTCCCGGCCGGATGCCCGCCGCCAGGGGGCGGGCGAGAGTGACCGGCACGAGCCATCGCACCGCGAGGTAACCGACGAAGGAGGCGGCGGCGGTCTGGAGCAGCATCCGGTCGGTGACATGACCGCGGTGCAGCCCGAACACCAGGGCCAGCGGCAGCGTGAGCAGGAGGAAGAGCAGGTAGATCGCGCTTCCCTGGACGCATCCGGCCATCGCGATCCGGCGACCGCGGTGACGGATCGGCTCCGGACGGGGCGGCGCTCTGCGCTGGGTGCGCTGTTCCGGTTCGCCCAGGTGCGCCGCCAGGGCGCGTACCGTCGGGTGTGCGTAGAGATCACGGACGGTGGGGTTCGCGCCGATGCCACGGTCGCGCAGGAGGGAGACGACCTGTGCCGCGAGCAGCGAGTGCCCGCCGAGTTCGGTGAAGAAGTCCGCCTCGACCGACACGGCGGCGGGCTCGGTCCGCAGCACCGTCGCCCAGGCGTCCCGCATCCGGCTCTCCCCCTCGCCCGCGGGGGCGATCGCCGGGCCGCCACCGGTCAGCCGGTTTCCGGTCGGCGCGGGCAGTGCCTTGCGGTCGGCCTTGCCGCTCGGCAGGGTGGGAAGCGCGTCGAGAAGGTCCAGGAAGGACGGCACCATGTAGGCGGGCAGTCTGCCCATCAGACGTTTGTGCAGCCGCCGGACCAGCTCCTCGGTCCGCCCGGCGGCGCCGGGCGCGGGGACGACGTACGCGGCCAGTTCACGATCGGCGCCCACGGTGCCCGGGACGCGCGCGAGCGTGGTGAGCGCTTCGGCCACGTCCGGATCCTCCAGGATCACGCTGTCGATCTCCCCGAGATCGACCCGGTACCCCCGGATCTTCACCTCGCCGTCCGCCCGTCCCAGATACTCGATCTCCCCGTCCGGGGTCAGTCGGCCCAGATCTCCGGTCCGGTAGAGCGTGCCGCCCCCCGGAGCCAGCGGATGGCCGATGAAGCGGTCGGCGGTCAGTTCCGGGCGTCCGATGTAACCGCGGGCGACCCCGGGGCCGCCGATGCAGATCTCACCGACCTCGCCGTCGCCCACCGGCTGCCGTCGTGCGTCGAGGAGCAGCACCGAACACGTCGGCAGCGGCCTGCCGATGGTCACCGGCCGGCCCGGCAGCAGCTCCGTCCAGGTCGCGGTGACCGTGGTCTCGGTCGGCCCGTAGGTGTTGAGGAATCTGCGGCCGGGCCTGCTCCAGCGCTGCACCAGCCCCGCCGGGCAGACTTCACCGCCGACCACGAGGGTGCGCAGGCGCGGCAGCTCCCGTGGGACGGTCTCCAGCAGGGTCGGTACGCAGTACAGGACCGTGATTCCGTGCCCGTCCAGGAAATCCGCGAGTTCGCCGCCCAGCCGGCCGGAGTCCTCCGGGCCGGCGACCAGCGTGGCGCCCACCGACCACGTCGGCCAGATCTCCTCGATCGAGAAGTCGAAAGTAATCGTCATGCCCTGATACACCCGGTCGGATGACCGGACACCGTAGACACCGGGGATGATGCTGAGGAAATTGCAGATGCTCGACTGGGCGATCTCCACCCCCTTCGGCCGTCCGGTCGACCCCGACGTGTACAGGATGTACGCGGCAGGGTCTGCGGGCGGCGGGCCGAATTGGGGCGGATACCGTTCCGGGCGGGTCATGGGAGCGGCGGCGAGTTCGTCGTCCCGGGTGTCCAGTTCGATCACCTTGCAGGTGAGGCCGTCCAGAGCGGACGAGAGACCGGACACCGTCACCACCACGTCCACCCGCGCGTCCCGCGCGATGTAGGCGGTCCGGTCCCGCGGCGCCGCCGGGTCCATCGGCACGAACACCGCACCGGCCTTGCCCACGGCCAGAAGCGCCGCGTACAGGTCCACCGAGCGGGGCAGCAGAATCCCGACCCGCGCGCCGGGAACGGTACCGAGGCTTCGCAGGAAGTGGGCGAGTTGGTTGGCACGCGCGTCCAGCTCGGCGTAGGACAGTACACGCCGGCCGCATTCGAGCGCGGGTGACGAGGCGGAGCGGTCGCACGCGGCCTCGAAGACGCAGTGCATGCGCGCGCCCGCCACCTCCGGATACGCCCGGTTCACCCGCCCCGGCACGGCCCCACACCCAACGGTCCGGTCAGGCAACGACACACGTCTCCCAGCAGCCCCTTCACACGAACACCCCGCTCGATCGGTCCCGGCCCCTGGATGATCAGTGTGAGCCTCCCGCCCGCCTCGGCGCATCCGCAGCCGAGCAGCCCGCCAGACCGGCCAAGCCTCGGGCAGCGGGCAGCGGGCCGGGCGGCGGTGCCGGAGGTGGTGGAGGTACCACTGTCCGAGGCCGCGGCCAGCAGTTCGGCCTCGAAGGTGGCCGCCTCGTACGCGACCGGCGGAAGGGGACGCCGCCGTGGTCGAGGAACAGCCAGCAGTCACGCCACGTGCCACTGCCGGGCGTCGCCACGATCGGCTGGTCCAGGAGGTCGGCAACGCGCGCGCCGGCCGGTGACGGGATCTGGGCCATCGTGCCGAGGACGGCGGGGCAGCACTGCTGCCGTACGAGGCCAAGCGGCGTGGGCGATCGTCCACCTGCGGTGCGGTGCCGGCGTCGAGGGCCTGCGATCGATCGTGAGGACCGGTGAGCAGCTCGTGGTCCGGCACGACATTCTCCGGCCACTGTGGTGGGCGGCGAGCGGAACGCCGTCGACTTCGGTGTCGACCCGGACCACTCGCTCAACAACTGGCCCGAGCTGGTCCCGTTGGCCGAGGCGATGGGCGCGCGCGGCATGACCGTTCGCGGTTGGCGGACCTCGACGCCCTGCGGGAAGTCGCCCGGGACCTCGACGGACCGTTCCCGGTGGACGTCAGGCTCGATCCGCAGGTCAACATCGTGGGCCGAGTCGGCACAGGTCCGTCGATCACATCCGGCGCTGGTCGCACTGGTCGCGCTGGCGACGCCGGCACCAGGCCCGCAGGCCCGCATCAGCCGCCGCGAACAACGCGGACTCAGTCCCTGAGACCTGCCCACCGCGTCGGGCAAACAACGGTGCGGTGCTAGTGGCCCTCGGTCGTCGCGATCGCGCGGACGGGTGCCCCGTCGACGCCGGCCAGTTTCAGCGGCAGACAGGTCACATGGACGGGCCCCGGGGGGACGCGCGACAGGTCGAGTCCTTCTACGATGTAGCACTCGGCGCCGAGGAGGCGCTGGTGTATGCGCAGGCCGGTCGCGTGGTCGCGGTGGACGGACGGCTGCTCCAGGCCGATCATCTTGACGCCCGCCTCCGCCAGCGCCTCGGCAAGAGGCTCGTCGAGCTGCGGGAATCCACCGTGGTACGCGGATGTGCCGAAGCGGCTCGCCCAGCCCGTCCGCACCAGGATCCTGGCCCCGGGGGTGATGGCCCGCTCGACGTCCGCCAGCCGGATCGAGCCGTCAGCGACGGCATGCGGCACGGCCACCACGGTCGCCGGGCCGACGAGGTGGTCCAGGTCCAGCTCATCGACGGTGCGGCCCTCAGCCAAGACATGGAAGGGGGCGTCGACATGAGTTCCGACGTGGGAGCCCGTCTTCACCAGTGTCACCCAGTATCCGCGCTCGGAGTGCTGGTGCACGGTCTCCATGGTCAGGCCTGGATCGCCCGGATATGCCTCCGTCCGGTCCTCAAGGGGGTGGGTCAAGTCGAATATGGGCGCCATGGGGTCTCTTCCCTCGTCGTGCACAGCAAGCTAAGATCGTCTTATCAACTGATGTTAGGAGTGGGATGGCTGACCTTCAAGCCCCCAGGGGAGGGCGCCCCCGGAGCAGCTCACGGCTCTCCGAGGATGTCGCCCGGGCGATCCAGAAGGATCTGATCGACCAACGTCTGCCCCCGGGCTCGAAACTCCCGACGGAGCCGGAGCTAGCGGCGCGCTTCGATGTGGGGCGCAGTGTCATCCGTGAGGCCGGCCGGATTCTGTCCCAGCTGGGGCTGGTGGACATCCGGCCCGGAAGGGGCATGACGGTCGCCGAGCTGGATGGATCGGGCATCGCGGAGCAGTATGCCCTGCTCATCAAGTTGAACCCCGAGGCGTTCGATCAGCTCATGCAGATGCGCATGGTGATCGAGACGGCCGTCACCGCCGCCGCGGCGTCAGCGCGGACCGCGGACGACCTGGCTGCCCTGCGGGCGTCCATCGAGGCCACGCGCCAGGCTTCGGAGGACGAGAACTACCAGGCCGCGATCGACGCCGACCTCACCTTCCATTCGGCGGTGGCAAGGGCGACCCAGAACCCCTTTCTCGTTCTGGTCATGAACCCCGTGAACGAGGCCCTTCGTGAGACCTATCGGGAACCGCAGGGCTATCTCGCGTCCCAGCCCGAGACAGCCGCGGAGCACGAAGCGATCTACGAGGCGATCCTGAGCCAGGACCCCGAGGCGGCCGGCGAAGCCGCGCAAACCCACATCCGGCGGGTCATCGCCGGCCGGGACCGCTTCCTAGGAGAGTGAGACGTGATCAGCTCCGTCCATGACGGTGGAAGTCCGCGCGCGCGGAAGATACTCATCGACTCCGACACCGCGGTCGACGACGCGCCCGGCATCCTCTCCTGCCTGGTGGACCCGGACGTGGAAGTAGTCGGCATCACGACACTGGCGGGCAATGTGGCCCTGCGGCACACGACCGCCAATGCCCTGCGCGCCCTCGACCTCACCGGCGTTCAGGTCCCGGTGGTGCCAGGAGCCGAGCGGACTCTGAGCGGCACCGCAACCGTTCATGTGCCCCACGTTCACGGCCCGGAGGGCCATGGGAACCTCGAAGTGGGCCCGCCCAAGGCACGGGCCGCCGAGGGCGAGGCCGCCTGGGACTTCATCGGCCGGCAGATCGCCGAGCACCGTGGTGAGCTGACGATCGTCTCGTCCGGCCCGCTCACGAACCTGGCCCTCGCTGTCCTGGCCCACCGGGCCGCGTTCGACAGGTATCGACCGCGGGTGGTGTGGATGGGGGGTGCGATCGAGCATTCGGGCAATGTCTCACCCGTGGCGGAGTTCAATGCGGCGGCCGATCCGGAAGCAGCCGCGGTCGTGCTGAGTGCCGGTCTGGACCTGACCGTGCTGCCGCTGGACGTCACGGAACGCGCCCCGCACCTTCCCGGGGCGATCGTCCTGACCGAGGCGGACACCGACCGCCTCCTCAGGGAGGGCAACCCGCTGGGTGTCTACATCGGTGCGATCTCGGGCGCCTACATCGACTTCTACGAGGGCGTTTTCGGCGCCCGCGCGTGCCCGCTCCACTCGGCTCTGGCCATGCGTATCGCTGCCGATCCAACCCTCGTCGTGCAGGAGGACTGGATGCCGCTGGCCGTCGAGACGGCAGGCCGACTGACCCGGGGCATGACCGTTGCCGACCGAACCCATCTGCGGCTTCCCCCGCGGCAGCAGTCCATCCCACCCGGCTCCGCGCGCATCGTCCGCGAGGTCGACGGCCGACGCTTCCTCGGCGATCTCGACCGCGTCCTGACAGATCCGTCACTCGGAGTCGCGATCTAGGTGCCGTGAAGAACGTACCGAGCGTCGGACTCCCGCCACGGCCCACCTCGGCGGGCGTTTCACTCCGTCCGGCTTTCGCCCGGCCGAGCTGAGTGGCGGTGTCCGAGCCGCTGTCCGCGGGGTCCGGTCCTCCCTGTGAGCCCCGGTCAGCCGGTAGTCACCTCTCCTCCGGCGCCCGCGGCAGCGCTGGGGCAGTCGGCATCGGGGATGCCGACACGCGCCGGGTTCATCGGGCCGACCGCCGCTGCCACCACCGGTCCCGGTCAGCGCACAACCGACCGGCGCGGAACGACGGTGAGCGCCGCGGCAGCGGTCACCGGTGAGCCGCGGCAGGCACCGAGACCCGCGCGTCCAGTGCTCAAGAAGCACTCGCCGGGCAGCCGCCGCCAACCAGGACGCAGGATCCGGACGCACCGCCCGCCAAACACCCT
Source organism: Streptomyces sp. NPDC059477 (assembly GCF_042749375.1). Taxonomy (NCBI): domain Bacteria; kingdom Bacillati; phylum Actinomycetota; class Actinomycetes; order Kitasatosporales; family Streptomycetaceae; genus Streptomyces; species Streptomyces sp. NPDC059477. The sequence continues at coordinate 7,955 of NZ_JBHYUG010000141.1, forward strand.
TGCTCCGGACACCTGACGGCACCCCGTCCCACGGCCCGGAAGAGGACCGGCCCCGACCGGCCGCCGCCGCGCCGCACGCTCCGACCGGCGAACGCGGCTCTCAGTAACCGGAGCCAGACCCACAGAGGCGAGTTCCAGCCATCACAGCAACGGGTGTCGCACGCCGGCTCTCCACTGAGGCACCGATGTGACCTGACCAGGAGTTCCGTCTTCACCCCTAGGCCCACAGCGGTGCACGGGCACTGTCATGGCCGGGCTCCCCCACCGTCCTCAGTCCCCTTCATTCCCCCTTCTGACCCTCTTGTGACTGTCGCATTTTCGACCTACTGTCTTCCTCACATCATCAGATGATCCGACCTTGGAGTGTTTGTGATCCTCAACCAGCTCGTGGACCGGGTGATCGTCACCGATCCGGCCGCGGTTCTCATCGGACGGGTTTTCGACCCTGCCGCGGCAGGGCCGTGCCTGGTCGTCCGGCGGGGAGAGGAACTCGTCGACCTCACCGCCTACGGACCCACCTCGGCCGATCTCCTGGCCCGGCCGGACGTCCTGGACGTCGCCCGCCGTGCGGAGGGACGGTCGTGGAATCTGCGGGACGTCCTTCACGCGACGCTGTCCGGCGGCCCGCACCGTACGCATCTCCTGGCTCCCTGCGACCTCCAGGTGATCAAGGCGGCAGGTGTGACATTCGCCAGCAGCATGATCGAGCGGGTCATCGAGGAGCGGGTCGCGGGAGACGCCGCGCGAGCGGACAGCATCCGCGCGACGCTGCACGACATCGTGGGCCCCGCGTTCACCGTCGAGCCCGGCAGTCCGGAAGCGGCGGAAGTGAAGCAGGCCCTGGTCGACCAGGGCCTGTGGTCCCAGTATCTGGAGGTCGGCATCGGCCCCGATCCGGAGATCTTCACCAAGGCCCCGATCCTGTCGGCGGTGGGAGTCGGCGCTGATGTCGGCGTTCTGTCCGGGTCCTCCTGGAACAATCCCGAACCCGAACTGGTCCTCGTCGCGGCGCCGGACGGCAGGCCGGTCGGCGCGGCTCTCGGCAACGACGTGAACCTGCGTGACTACGAGGGGCGCAGCGCACTGCTGCTGGGCAAGGCGAAGGACAACAACGCGTCCTGCTCGATAGGCCCGTTCATCCGTCTCTTCGACGACGCCTTCGGCATCGAGGACGCCGCGCGGACGACGATCACGACGCGGATCATCGGCAAGGACGGATTCGAAGCCGAACACACGGGGCGCCTCGAAGACATCAGCCGCCCGCTCCCCGATCTGCTCGCCGCAACGCACGGGCGCCACCATCAGTACCCCGACGGATTCGTGCTGTTCACCGGGACCTCGTTCGCTCCGGCGATGGACCGGGGCGAGCCCGGCCTCGGCTTCACGCACCACGACGGCGACATCGTCACGATCGAGTCCCCCCATCTCGGCCTGCTCGCCAACACGGTGGTCAAGAGCGAGGACGCGGCGCCGTGGACGTCCGGAGTCAGGGCGCTCATGGAAAATCTGGCCGCGCGGGGCCTGCTCGGCGCTGCGGCCGGTGCCCGATGAGTGCCCGGGTGGTCGTCCTCGATCACGCTTTCGCGAACGTCCTCGCCGAGCGTGAAGCCGCCACGGCCGGCGGGGCGCTCTTCGAGGAGTTCGACTGCGGTGACGAGCGTTCCGCCGTCGAGGCGGCCCGGGGCGCGAGTGTCGCGGTCGTCAACTTCGCCCCTGTCACCCGGCCTGTGCTGGAGTCCCTGGCCCCGGGAGCGACCGTCGTACGCTACGGCGTCGGCTACGACAACGTCGACATCGCGGCGGCCGGCGAACTGGGCGTGACCGTCGTCAACGTTCCCGACTACGGTGCCGAGACGGTGGCCGACCACGCCGCGGCGGGCCTGCTCGCGCTTCTGCGGCGGCTTCCGGAGTACCACCGGCTGATCATCGACGGCGACTGGGCCAAACCGACCGATGCCGGAGCGATCACCGGCTTCTCCCGCACCACGGTGGGCCTGGTCGGCGTCGGTCGTATCGGGCTGGCCCTGGCCGAACGGCTGAGCCCGTTCGGATTCACGGTCCTCGCGCACGACCCCTACCTCCCCGCGGCCTCGTTGGAAGACCGCGGCATCGAGCTGGTCGACCTCCCCGTCCTCCTGGCCAGAGCCGAGGCGGTCTCGCTGCACGTACCGCTGACCCCGGACACCCTGCACATCGTCGACGCGGACTTCCTCGCCCGGATGCGCCCCGGCGGCATCCTCGTGAACACGTCCCGTGGCGGCCTGGTCGACTGCGAAGCCCTGGCGGACGCGATCGAGCGGCAGCACCTCGCGGGCGCCGCACTCGACGTGACCGAGCCCGAGCCGCTCCCCGCCGACTCGCGGCTGCGGAGCCTGCCCGGAGTGCTGCTCTCACCGCACGCCGCCTTCTACTCCACCACGTCCCTGGAGAACCTCCAGCGCCTGGCCGCCGACGAGATCACGCGTGCCCTGCAAGGACGCGAGCCCCGTTCTCCCGTCACCACCCGCGCTCCCCAGGAGGTCAAGGCATGAGCACGGCCGTCTCCCTTCCGGTTGACCCGATCGTTCAGGAAGCCGCCGACGCTGCCCGTGGCCTCGCGTCGGCGGGGCTGCCCCGGCGGGCCGAACTCCTCACCGCCCTGGCCGACGAACTCGACCGGGCGACCGACTCACTCAGCCGGCTCGCGCACGAGGAATCCCATCTGCCCCTTGCCCGTCTCCAGGGCGAGATCGGCCGGACGAGCGGTCAGCTGAGACTCTTCGCCCGGGTCCTCGCGGAGGGCAGCTACCTCGACGCGACCATCGACACCGAAACCGTCGACACCCGAAGTCTGCGCATCCCCCTCGGACCCGTCGTCGTGTTCGCCGCCAGCAACTTCCCGTTCGCGTTCTCCGTCCTGGGCGGTGACACGGCCTCGGCTCTCGCGGCAGGCTGCCCGGTGATCGTCAAGGCCCACGAGGGACACCCCCGAACCTCCCGGGCCACGGCCGCCCTGGTCCACGCCGTACTGGAGCGGCTCGACTGGCCGGCGGGAACCTTCGCCCTGGTCGAGGGCCGGGAGGCCGGAATCGCCGCGCTGCGCGATGCCAGGGTGGCGGCCGGTGCCTTCACCGGATCCGAGGCCGGGGGCCTGGCCTTGCAGGCCATCGCCCAGGGCCGCCCGGTCCCGATCCCCTTCTACGCGGAGATGGGCAGCCTCAACCCTGTCATCGTCAGCCCTGGTGCCGCCGAGGCGCGGACAGCGGAGATAGCGACGGGCTTCACCGTGTCCATGACGCTCGGGTCGGGCCAGTTCTGCACCAAACCCGGCATCGTCTGGGTGCCCGAGGGCCACCGGCTCGCCGAGCCGATCCGGACCGCGCTCCGAGAGGCCGTACCGGGGCGGCTCCTCACCGACTCGATCCGGGACAGGCACGAGCAGATCCGGCGCACGCTCAGCTCGGCCCCGGGCGTGGAGGTTCTCGCCGACGGTGTCCCGGCGCAGGACGGCGCGGTGAGTCCGCGGGTCCTGACCTTCCGTGCCAGTGATTTCGTCGAGAACACCGGCACACTTCTCACGGAGTGTTTCGGGCCGACGGCGATCCTGGTCACGTACCGCGACGAGGACGAACTCCACCGGGGGCTGCGCCTCATGCCGGGCGGGCTGACCTCCACCGTTCACGCCGAAGCCGACGAGGACGCGTTCGTCACCGCGGTCACGGAGCAGATGGTGGCTCTCTCGGGCCGGGTCGTCCACGGCGGCTGGCCGACCGGTGTCGCCGTCAACTGGTCGATGCACCACAGCGGCCCCCACCCGGCGTCGAGCACCCCCGCACACACCTCGGTCGGAGCCAGGTCGATCGACCGCTTCACCCGTCCGGTCTGCTTCCAGGGCTACCCCGACCGTCTGCTGCCCGAAGCCCTGCGCGACCGCAACGTCCTGGGCATCCCGCGCCGGGTGAACGGGACCCTCACCACCGAAGACCTTCCCGCCCCGTCCGCACACACGGTCCCCCACTGACCGGACCCACCCCAGCGGGACGCACCACTCCCACCGCATCCGGCCCTCCCGGGCCACCCGACAACCCACGGAGAGCCGATGACCCCCCGCAGCCCTCTGGAAACGCTCAAGTCGTACTTCGCGATCGAGAGCACCCGTGACATCCAAGGTGTTCTCGATCATTTCTCCCCCGACGCCGCCTTCCTCAGCCCGGGCGGCACCCGGCACGGCCGCGGGGAGATCCGTGGCTACTACGAGGAGAGCGCCCGCGACTACCCCGGTCTCCTCGTCCGGTTCGGGGCCGGCTTCGAGGACGGCACCCACGCCGCCCTGGAGTGGCAGGCCACCCTCACCGACCCGCGGGGCGTGTCCCACCCGCTCGCCGGAACCAACGTCGTCGAAGTCCGTGACGGCCTCTTCGTCTCCTTCCGCACCTACTTCGACCCCGCCGCTCTCGCCACCACCGTCCCACCGTCCCACCCATCCCCTGAGCACTGATCCGTCTCGCCCGGATCACCGGCACAAGAAGGTCCCCCGATGAACAACCGCGCACCGCTCGGCGCCATCGCCGCCACCGCACTCGCGTTCTCGCTCGCCGCCTGCGGCACACCGCCCGCCGGCTCCCCCGACGCCGGCTCCCAGGGCGGCTCGTCGTTCCTGCCCTGCATCGTGTCCAACGCCGGCGGCTTCGACGACCACTCCTTCAACCAGTTGGGTCTCGAAGGGGTGAAACAGGCCGCCGCGGCACATGGCGTCGAGCCCGTCGCCGTACAGGCTCAGTCCGCGAGCGACTACGGCCCGACCATGCAGTCGCTGATGGACCGGGGGTGCAGTGTCATCGTCACCATGGGGTACCCGATGGCCGACGCCACCGAGAAGGCCGCGGAGGCCAACCCCGAGATGAAGTTCATCCTCGTCGACTCCACGACGAGCAAGCCGCAGCCGAACGTCAAGCCGGTCCTGTGGGACACCTCCCAGGCCGGAATGCTCGTCGGCTACGCCGCCGCGAGCTACAGCAAGAGCGGCAAGGTCGGCACCTTCGGCGGAGCCAGCGTCCCGCCGGTGACCCTGTACATGGACGGATTCGCGGACGGCGTCGCACAGTTCAACAAGGACAACGGCAAGAACGTCGAGGTCCTCGGCTGGAGCGTGGCAGGCCAGAAGGGCCTCTTCACGGGCAACTTCACCGACCTGAACGCGGCCAAGACACTGGCGCAGTCGCTCCTCAACCAGGGCGCCGACGTACTGCTGCCCGTCGGCGGCCCGATCTACAAGGGGGCCGGCCAGGCGATCCGGGACGGCGGGGACAAGGCCGCGCTGCTCGGTGTGGACACGGACCTGTACGCCACGGACCCCTCGTACGGGGACATCGTGCTGACGTCGATCGCGCGGGACATGCCGAAGACCATCGCGTCCGTGGTCGGGGACGTGGCCGCGGACAAGGCGTTCTCCAACGCGACGTACGTCGGAACGCTGGAGAACAACGGTGTGTTCATCGCGCCGTTCCACACCTTCGAGAGCAAGGTCGACCCCGCGCTGCACGACCAGATCGAGGCACTCCAGAAGAAGATCGTCGCGAAGGACGTCTCCATCCAGAGTCCCTCCAAGCCCTGAGTGCCACCTAGGGCGTGGGCGGCTCACACGGCAGCGCCGCCCCTGTCCCCGGCACTCAATCCACCCTGAGAAAGACGTCCTTCCATGAACCTTGAGCTGCGCGGCGTCACCAAGCGATTCGGCTCCTTCGTCGCCAATGACGCCATCGACCTGGTCCTGGCCGAAGGCGAGGTCCACTGCCTCCTCGGCGAGAACGGTGCCGGGAAATCGACGCTGATGAACATGCTGTTCGGCCTTCTTCGCCCCGACGCCGGCCAGATCCTCATCGACGGCGAACCCGTCGACATCACCGGCCCCGACGACGCGACCGTCCGGGGAATCGGCATGGTGCACCAGCACTTCAAGCTGGTCCCCAACTTCACGGTCGCCGAAAACGTCACACTCGGCTACGAGAGTCTGGGCCCACTGTGGTCCCTCGACCGGGACGAGGCCAGGGACCGCGTTCGCACGATCGCCCAGAAGTTCGGCTTCGGCCTGGACCCCGACGCCGTGGTCGAAGATCTGCCGATCGGAGCCCAGCAGCGGGTGGAGATCGTCAAGGCGCTCTCCCGTGAGGTCCGGGTGCTCATCCTGGACGAGCCCACCGCGGTGCTCACCCCGCAGGAGACGGACGAGCTGATGGAGATCCTCCGTCAGCTGAAGGCCGGCGGCACCGCGATCGTCTTCATCAGTCACAAGCTGCGTGAGGTGCGGGCGATCGCCGACCGCATCACGGTCATCCGGCAGGGCAGAGTGATGGGACAGGCGCCGGTCACCGCGACCAATGAGGAACTGGCCGAGCTGATGGTCGGGCGCAGCGTGCAGCTGACCGTCTCCAAGGAGCACCGCGTCCACGACGCCGTCGCACTGCGGGTGACGGATCTGACGCTGCCCGGACCACCTGGCCACGGTCATGTCCTCGACGGCATCGATCTCGACATCCATGAGGGCGAGATCCTGGCCGTCGCGGGCGTCCAGGGCAACGGCCAGACGGAACTCGTCGAGGCGATCATGGGGCTGCGGGGTGGCTGTACCGGCAGTGTGCGGCTGAAGGGCCACGAGCTTCTGGGACGCTCCACCAGGGAGGTTCTCGACCGCGGCGTCGGGTTCGTTCCCGAGGACCGCCAGAGCGACGGGCTGGTCGGGGACTTCTCCATCGCGGAGAACCTCATGCTCGACCGCTCGGCCCGGGGGCCCTTCGCCCGCCGCGGCATCATCCGCCGTGGTGCGCTGGCGGCCTTCGCCGAGCAGGCGATCGAGGAGTTCGACATCCGCACCAGGTCGGCCGGGACCGCGGCCGGGCGGTTGTCGGGCGGAAACCAGCAGAAGGTCGTACTCGCGCGCGAGTTCGGCCGGGACCTGGAGTTGTTCATCGCCTCGCAGCCGACCCGGGGCATCGACGTGGGCTCCATCGAGTTCGTCCACCGCCGGATCGTGGCGGCACGGGACTCGGGCGTCGCGGTCCTCATCGTCTCCAGTGAGCTCGACGAGGTCATCGCGCTCGGGGACCGCATCGCCGTCATGTACGGCGGCCGGATCGTCGGCGTCGTCCCGGCGACCACC
>NZ_JBHYUG010000142.1:0-14625 GCF_042749375.1 Streptomyces sp. NPDC059477
CCCCGCAACCCCCGCTTCGGCGCCCCCGGGTGGGCTCACCGGCGGCGGCTGACCCACCCCCCGGTGCCGGCGCACAACCCCCCGTGGGGGCCCCCCCCCCCCGGGCCCCCCCGGCGGGGTCTCTGCTAGCGTCGCGAATCGGGACAGGTCGGCGGTCGCGGCAACGGCGCCGTGGCGCGGGGACGAACGAGGCGCGGCCGGGAGCGGAAGACGGGACACGGGGAGTGCCTCAGGTGGCCACAGCGGAGCCGACACGCGCCGACGGCGGCATGAGCGACGAGACGGCCACAGGGGTCGGTACCGGTACGGACCCCTCGGCCCGGCCGCGAATAGGGCGTTCCGCCGCGGGCCTCCCCTCCGGGGGCGGCGACAGGGGCGCCCGTCCCCGTCGGCTCGCCGCCCTGCGGGAGCGGCTGCTGAGGCATCCGGTGCTGTTCTCCACCGTCCTCGCGGGTGTCCTGCACGTCGTCTGGTTCTTCACGTTCGCCAACAGTGGCGGCGATCTCGCGGCGCAGGACGCGTGGGCGGAGTTCGCCGGGCGGTATCCGGACTCGGCGTACAACCTCGCCTGGTACGGCGGGATGCATCCGGTGTCGTACAGCGCGGTGTCGCCGTATCTGATGTCGGTGCTCGGGGTGCGGACCACGATGATGATCGCCGGGACGGTCTCGGCGGCGCTGCTCGCGCTGATCCTGGTGCGGGTCAGGGCGGTGCGCAATCCGCTGTGGGCGTCGCTGGCGGGGGTGTTCGCGCTGCTGTGCAACGCGGCGTCGGGGCGGGTGACGTTCGGGCTGGGCATGATGTTCGCGCTGGGCGCGGTCGCGGCGGTGTTCTGCTGGCCGTACCGCTGGCGTCGTAAGCGCTGGGTGAAGGCGCTGGTCGCGGCGCCGCTGGCCGCGCTGGCGACCATGTCCTCGCCGGTCGCGGGGCTGTTCGTGGGGCTGGTGGCGGCGGCGCTGTTCCTCCAGAAGCGGCGGCCGGGCGCCTATGTGCTGGGGCTGCCGCCGGTCGCGGTGGTGGCGGCGTCGGCGTGGGCGTTCCCGTTCTCCGGCACCCAGCCGATGTCGTTCGCCTCGGGGATCCTGCCGTTCCTCTTCGCCGCGATCGTGTACTTCGCGGTGCCGCCCGCCTGGCAGACCGTACGGATCACGTCGGCCGTGTACGCGCTGTCGGTGCTGCTGGTGTGGCTGGTCAGTTCGCAGATCGGGTCGAACATCACGCGGCTGCCGATGCTGTTCGCGGGGGTGGCGCTGGCGGCGGCGGTGCCGTTCACGGTGCCGCGCTCGCGCAAGTGGTACGCGCTGGTCGTCGCGGCGACCGGGTTCACGGTGTGGATCGGCGTGAAGACGGTCGAGGACGTCGTGCACACCACCCCGGCGGCGTCCTGGGCGCGCGAGCTGGCGCCGCTGGTGAACGAGCTCCAGCAGGTCGGCGCCGAGAAGGGCCGGGTCGAGGTGGTCCCGGCCCGCTCGCACCGCGAGGCGTCCGCGCTGGCCCCGTACGTGAACCTGGCCCGGGGCTGGAACCGGCAGGCCGACATGGAGCGCAACCCGCTCTTCTACGACGACACCCTGAACTCGGCGAACTATCACGAGTGGCTCAAGCGCTGGTCCGTGCGGTACGTGGTGCTGCCCAAGGACGAGCCGGACGGCGACGGCGCGGAGCGGGAACGGGAGCTGGTGCAGCGCGGGATGCCCTATCTGACGCAGATCTGGGGCGACGCCAACTGGCAGCTGTTCGAGGTGAGCGATCCGGTGCCGCTGGCCGATCCGCCGGCCACCGTGGAGCGGGCCGGGCAGGACGGCTGGACGATCGAGGTGAGCCGGCCGGGCGAGGTGCTGGTGCGGGTGCCGTACTCGCCGTGGCTGGGGCTGGTGGACGCCGACGGCAAGGGTGTGGAGCCGCCGCAGGAGACGGAGGCGTCCAAAAACCGGCCGGAGGGCACGCCGAAGACGTACGACAACGTCAACGGCTGTGTGATGGAGGCGGCCGAGGACGCGCAGGGCGACAAGTGGACGGTGCTGCTGGCACCGGAGGCCGGGACGTACCGGCTGGGGGCGCCCTACCAGCTGCCGCGCGGGACGCAGTGCCCGGAGGAACTGCGGGAGGGCGTGGCGCTGGGCCCGGACGTGCAGTGATCCGCTCGACGTACGTCATCCCGGGTCGCCGGGCAGCGGAAAGGGGCCCAGGACGGTGACCGGGGCGGCCGGCCACCCTCAGCTATTCTCAGTTTCTCTCACATTCGCTCACCCATGCGTACACTGGCGGCATGAGCAACAGCATTCCGGTGGACGACGCCACCTACTCCCAGGTAATCCTCCTCGCCCGCGCATGGAACGTGGCCCCCGGGGAGGCCGTACGCAGGCTTGTCGAGCACTTTCAGCAGCCGGAACCGTCCCCCCGCGCCGCCAGCGAGGACGAGCCGGGGGTGGCCGTGCACGCCGTCTACAACGGCGAGCGCGCCGAGGGCCGTTACGACCCGGTCACCCAGGCCCTCACGGTCATTGAAGGCCCCGGCACCGGCCACTACCGGACCCCCAGCGGCGCGGCCAGCGCCGTATTGCAGGCCGTGAACCCGCGGGTCAAGCCCAATCGGAACGGCTGGGGCTTCTGGACCGTCACGGAGACCGGCGCGCTTCTCCAGACACTGCGCCGCCACTAGCCGCTCTGCCGGACGCCCACCGCGACGCTACTCCATGCTCACTTGACTCACACTGTGAGCATGCTCTATGGTTGAGGTCCACTGAGGCCCATGGAGAAGGAGCCATCCGTGCATCACAACTCTGACCCCCTGCTCACCCTGCGCTCCGCCGTGATCTTGCTGCTGGGCGCGCTCGCCGCTCTGGGCGCGGGGATCCTGACCGCTTGGGGTGGGTACGCGCCCCCACTGGCAGTGTTCAGCGGCGCCTGCGCATTCGTTCCGGGCGTCATGTTCTTTCACTCCACGATCGGCTAGCGGGCGGTCAGGCGCCCCGGGGGTAGCGGGCCAGCCATGCCGGGGCCGCGCCTGTGGGGCCGTGGAGGGAGGGGCCCTGGGTCATCTCCATGGCGAAGTCGTCGGCGAGTTCCAGGAGGGTGGGGCGGCCCTCCAGTTCGGCCAGCCAGGCCGGGGGGAGGGCCGTTTCGCCGTGCAGGGCGCCCAGGAGGCCGCCGGTGAGGGCGGCCGTCGCGGCCGAGGGGCCGTCCTGGTTGGTGGCCAGGCGCAGGCTCTGGCGTACGTCCTCGCCGACCAGCGCGCAGTACAGCGCGGCGGAGAGGGACGACTCGGCGGTGCCGTCCCCGGTCAGCTCGGTGACCCGGGCCGGGGTCGGGATGCCCTGGCGTACCGCGCCCAGGGCCAGTTGCAGGGCGGCCGAGACCGGCTGGTGCCCGGGGCGGGCCGACAGCAGGGACAGCGCCCGCTGGATCGCTCCGTCCAGGGTGTCGCCCCGGGCCAGCGCGTGCACGACCACCGCGTACGCGCCCGCCGAGAGGTACGCCACCGGGTCGCCGTGCGTCTGGGCCGCGCACTCCACCGCCAGCTGGACCACCAACTGGGGCTCCCAGCCGACCAGCAGACCGAAGGGCGCCGAGCGGGCCGCCGCCTCGGGGCCCGTCGCGGCCGGGTTCTTCGGCGCCTCCAGGGTGCCCATCGTCTCGTCGCCCAGGCCCAGCAGCAGGGCGCGGGTCGGGGCGCGGCGGGCGTACAGCCACTCCTCGCGGGCCAGCCAGCCGTCCTCCGCGCGGCGCTCGTCCGGGCCCCAGTCGCGCTGGGTGGCCGCCCAGCGGAGGTAGGCGCGGTGCAGGTCGGTGGGCGGGTGCCAGGCGCCGGTGTCGCGGCGGACCTGGGCGCGTATCAGACCGTCCACGCTGAAGAGCGTGAGCTGGGTCAGATGGGTCACCGCGCCCCGGCGACCGTAGGCGGGGGCCAGATCGCTCACGCCCTCCGCCCCGTACGCGGCACGGATCTCGTCCAGGGCGAGCCGGTCCACGGGCGCCCCGAGCGCGTCGCCGACGGCCACGCCGAGGAGGGTGCCGCGCACCCGGCTGCGGAAATCCTGCTGCTCGGTACGGCCCCACACGGCACCGGACCCGGACATGGGGCCGGAGGCCGGGCCGCCAGCGTGACCGGACGTCGGCCCGGCAGCGTGACCGGACATCGGGCCGGCAGCGTGACCGGTCGCCGATCCGGTCGCCGATCCGGTCCTTGTGCCGGGCGCGGCACCCGTCGTCGTGTCCACTCAGACCCCCTTCGCCCGACCGTCCCGGCCTACGACAGCTCAGCACTGTATTCGACGGGCCAGGGTCGGATCGGGGTCGGAACGCTATGCGGAGAGTGAGTGGTCGGTGACGATCGCGCAGTGTTTGCGGGGGTGCGTACAGGAACCGGCCGGGCGTACGCGGGGCGCGGGCGGAGGGGGCATTGCGGGTGTGCCACCGCCCGGCCCCTGGAAAGATCCGTGTCATGACCACTTCCACCCCCCGTTCCCCTTCCCCGTCCGGTTCCTCCTCCGGTTCCTCTTCCTCCTCCTCCGGTTCCGGTCCCGATTCACTCTCCGGGTTCCCCGGGCTCGCGCTCGCCGCGCTGCTGCTCACCGGCACCCTCGCCCTCTACACCGCCTTCGTCGCCTTCGGGAACATCACCGACTTCGGGACGAACCAGCAGTTCGTCCGGCATGTGCTGGCCATGGACACCACCTTCGGGGACGAGGACCTGATGTGGCGGGCCATCACCAGCAGGGGTGTGCAGGACGCCGCCTATGTCGCGATCGTCGTGTGGGAGACCGTCGCCGCCCTGGTGCTGATCGCCGGGACCTGGTTCTGGGCGCGGCGCGACACCGTACGGGCGCGACGCTGGTCGACGTACGGGCTGCTGATGCTGATGCTGCTGTTCGGGGCCGGGTTCATCGCGATCGGCGGTGAGTGGTTCGCCATGTGGCAGTCCGAGGACTGGAACGGGCTGGACGCGGCGACCCGGGTGTTCCTGATGAGCGGGGTCGTGCTGCTGGTCAACCAGTTGCCGGGCGCTACTCGACGACCGTGACCGTCGTCCCCGCCGTGCCGAAGGTCCACAGCGCCGCGCTGTCGGCCGACTTCATCCGGATACCGCCGGTCTGCGCGCCCGCGGCGGCCGGCGGGGGCGAGGAGCCGTCCAGCGCGCTGGAGAAGCCGATGTTCACCCCGGACTTGGCGGCGAAGTACACGATGTTCTCGATCTCCACGCCGTCGGATCCGGTGGTCGCCTCGTTGCGGTCACCGACCGTGTAGCTGCCCGGGTCGGGGTCGACCGTGCCCGGCCAGACGGTGAAGGTACGGCGGGTCGCGTCACTGGCGTCGACCAGCCAGACGCGGCGGTCGCCGAGCGCGTACACGATCCGCCGTCCGCTGCCGGAGCCGTCCGGCACCCGGACGGAGGCCGGTTCGCTCGGCCCCGGCGTCGCGCTCGCGCTCGCGGACGCGGAGGGGCTGGGCCCGCTCGCGGCGGCGACGGGGCGCGGCCCTTCAGCGGCCTGGCCGGCCAGCGCCCCGACGGCCACGACAGCGCCCGCGGTCAGCCCGGTGATCCAGATCCACGAGGGCAGCCGACGAGCAGACACGGCACCCAACTCCTCAGTCTCCGGCGGACTCCGGCCCCGGCCGCCCTCGACGTCCTGGGCGGCAGCAGGGTCGGATCATCGTACTGTGCGTGACGGATGCCCTGGGACGCCATGATCCGGGGGGATCGGTACGCCGTCGTCGGTGACGTCCTCCGGCGCCGGGACGTGACCCGCGCCCCCGGTGTCCCCTGCGCCTCCGTGTCCCCCGTACCTCCTGCACCCCCGATACCCCCGATACCCCCTATACCCCCTGTGTCCCTCGCGTCCCTTAGTCCAGCACCGGCAGCAGTTCCGGAAGGTGGCCGTCCGAATCGCGGGCCGTCCGCTGCCGTTCTTCCGGTACCTCGCCGTACAGGGTGGTGCGGGGGCGGGACGGGCGGCCCGCGGCCTCGGCGACGGCGATCAGGTCCTTGACCGACTTGTAGGAGCCGTAGGAGGAGCCCGCCATCCGGGAGATGGTCTCCTCCATGAGCGTGCCGCCCAGGTCGTTGGCGCCGGAGCGGAGCATCTCGGCGGCGCCGTCCGTGCCCAGTTTGACCCAGCTGGTCTGGATGTTGGGGATCCAGGGGTGGAGCAGGAGACGGGCCATGGCGGTCACCGCGCGGTTGTCGCGCAGGGTGGGGCCGGGGCGGGCGATCCCGGCGAGGTAGACGGGCGCGTTGGTGTGGATGAAGGGGAGGGTGACGAACTCCGTGAAGCCGCCGGTGCGCTGCTGGATGCCGGCCAGGGTGCGCAGATGGCCGAGCCAGTGCCGGGGCTGGTCGACATGGCCGTACATCATGGTGGAGGAGGAGCGCAGGCCCAGTTCGTGGGCCGTGGTGATGACCTCGATCCAGGTGGCGGCGGGGAGTTTGCCCTTGGTGAGGATCCAGCGGACCTCGTCGTCCAGGATCTCGGCCGCCGTGCCGGGGATCGAGTCGAGGCCGGACTCCTTGGCGGCGGTGAGCCATTCGCGGATGGACAGGCCGGTGCGGGTGGCGCCGTTGACGACCTCCATGGGCGAGAAGGCGTGGACGTGCATGCCGGGCACGCGCTCCTTGACCGCCTTCGCGATGTCGAAGTAGGCGGTGCCGGGCAGGTCGGGGTGGATGCCGCCCTGCATGCACACCTCGACCGCGCCCAGGTCCCACGCCTGTTCGGCGCGGTCGGCGACCTGGTCCAGGGAGAGGGTGTAGGCGTCGGCGTCGGTGCGGCGCTGGGCGAAGGCGCAGAAACGGCAGCCGGTGTAGCAGACGTTGGTGAAGTTGATGTTGCGGGTGACGATGTACGTCACCTCGTCGCCGACCGCCGTTTTGCGCACGTCGTCGGCGATCGCGCACAGCGCGTCCAGCGCCGGGCCGTCGGCGTGCAGCAGGGCGAGCGCCTCGTCGTCGGTGAGCCTGGTGGGGTCGTCGGCGGCGGTGGCGAGGGCGGAGCGTACGTCGGTGTCGATGCGGGAGGGGACCATGCCGGGGGCGGCGGCCTCGCGCAGGGCGCCCCAGTCGCCGTAGACGACGTCGAAGTCCTCGCGGCGGTCGCCGGTCCGGCCCTCGGTGTCGATCGTGGTGTGCAGATCGGTGCGGCCGGTGGCGGTGAAGACCTCATCGGGCTCCTGCCAGGGGTGGCCCTCGACGGTCGCGTCCGGGCGGGCGAGTCCGGTGGCCGGGTCGGCGAGGGCGGCGACGTGCGGGCGCAGCCGGGGGTCCAGCCAGGGTTCGCCGCGGGTGACGAACTCGGGGTAGACGCAGAGACGTTCCCGCAGGGTGAAACCGGCGGCCTCGGAACGCTCGGCGAGTTCCTCGATCTGCGGCCAGGGGCGCTCGGGGTTGACATGGTCGATGGTGAGCGGGGAGACGCCGCCCCAGTCGTCGATACCGGCGCCGATGAGCCGCTCGTACTCGGCGTCGACGAGGTTCGGCGGCGCCTGGAGGCAGGCGCTCGGGCCCATGATGTGCCGGGCGACGGCGATGGTGGCGACGAGTTCGTCGAGTTCCGCGTCCGGCATGCCGCGCATCGCGGTGTCGGGTTTGGCGCGGAAGTTCTGGATGATCAGTTCCTGGATGCCGTGGTAGGTCCGGGCGACCTTGCGCAGCGCGAACAGCGACTCGGCGCGCTCCTCGTAGGTCTCGCCGATGCCGATGAGGAGCCCGGAGGTGAAGGGGACCGAGGAGCGCCCCGCGTCCTCCAGGACCCGTAGCCGTACGGCGGGTTCCTTGTCCGGGGAGCCGTGGTGGGGGCCGCCGGGCTCGGACCACAGCCGGGTCGCGGTGGTCTCCAGCATCATGCCCATGGAGGGCGCGACGGGCTTGAGCCGCTGGAAGTCGGTCCAGCTCATGACGCCCGGGTTGAGGTGGGGCAGCAGCCCGGTCTCCTCCAGGATCCGGATGGAGATCGCCCGCACATAGGCGATGGTGTCGTCATAGCCGTGCGCGTCGAGCCACTCGCGCGCCTCGGGCCAGCGGTCCTCGGGCTTGTCCCCGAGGGTGATGAGGGCTTCCTTGCAGCCGAGGGCCGCGCCCTTGCGGGCGATGTCCAGCACCTCGTCCGGCGACATGAACATCCCGTGCCCGGCGCGGCGCAGCTTGCCCGGGACGGTGACGAAGGTGCAGTAGTGGCATTTGTCCCGGCACAGCCGGGTGAGGGGGATGAAGACGCTCTTCGAGTACGTGATGACGCCGGGGCGGCCATGCGCTTCGAGGCCCGCGTCCCGGACCCGGGCGGCGGACGCGGTGAGGTCGTCCAGGGCGGCGCCGCGCGCCTGGAGCAGCGTCGCCGCCTCCGCGATGTCCAGGGCGACGCCGTCACGGGCGCGTTTGAGGGCGCGACGCAGGGAGTTCTCGGTGGGTCCGGGGGTCGCGGGTGTCGTCATTCTTCGAGCATACGAGTGGGCTCCGCCGGGCTGAGGGGGGTCCGGGGGCCTAAAGGGGGGTGAGTGGGTGCGGGGTCGTCGCTGCCGGCCTTCTGGGCCGGGTACTCAGGGCCAGTGGGTGCGCGGGTCAGCCGGGGCGCCTGGCGAACTCCACGAGCCCGGCGAAGCCTTCACGGGTCAGGTGGGTTCCTTGTGGGCGAGGGCCGTTTCCTCCCTCAAAGTGGACGCCGAGATGTGGGTGATCCTCTTCCATGACGGCGGACAGTGGAATCGATGGCCGGTCCGGGGGCGGTGCGCATGGTGATCCAGGCGCGGTAGGTGTTCTCACCTGCCTGCTGGGCGAGGCTCTCCCAGCCCTTGGCCGAGGCCGCGTCGGCGAAGCGGACCTCCCCGTGGCCGTCGGGTGCCGGGGGCGCGGCGCGGGCCACCGGCACCACCGAGCCCGGCGTGACGTATCGGGACCGCGAGACTCTGCCGCTCGTGGCGGTCCGGCTGCGCATGACCGATGGGAGGCTGCTGGTCGAGGTCTACGACACCAGCCGCGTCCTGCCCAAGATGCGGACGCCCGAGTCGGATGCCGAGGACGGGCGTGGCCTGCCCTTGGTGACCCTGTTGAGCGAACGCTGGGACTCGTACCACCACCCCTCGGGCGGCAAGGTCGTGTACGCGGTGATGCCTCTTGTGCCTCCGCCGGTGAAGGTCGTGGAAGCTGAGGCGGAGTCATGCCCGGAGCCGTTGCCGGGCCGGGTCTTAAATCCTCGCGGGGAGTTCCGGGTTGGCCCCGACGTCGCGCTACTGACCCGACTTGAGCATCTGTTGGCGCTCACGCTGAGCCGCCTCGTGGCGCTCGGTCCGTGACGGCACGTCGCCGCCCCGGAGGTCAGTGGTGTCCGGGGCGGCGAAGGGCGATCACCGTATGGCAGCAGGCGGGCGCCCCCGATCAGACCGCCTTCGGCATGACCGTGACCGAAGAAGAGCAGATCGTCTGGCTCGGCAGCCCTGACGGACCGCACTGGCGCCTGCTGGCCTGAACGTCGGCCTCCCCCATAGCCGGCCTAATCGTCCGCCTCGCCCGGACCCGCGAGGTCCGCCACCACCGCCGTGTGGTCCGACGCCCACACCCCCTCCACCGGGCCGTCCACCGCGCGGCGCACCGCACGGACCCGGCCCAGGCCGTCGGGGCCGGGTGGGCCGACGTGGATGTAGTCGACGCGGGCGGGTGGGAAGCCGCCCGGGGCGACGTACGGATTCGCCGGGTCCCAGGTGGCCCAGGGGGCGCCCGGGTCGGCGTACTGCCAGGCGTCGTAGAAGGTCTGGCCGGGGACCGGCGGGGCGGTCACCCGGCCGCCGAAGAGACGGATCTCGTCGGAGTCGGGGAAGGCGTTGAAATCGCCGGTGATGACGGGCGGGAAGGGGGTGTCCCCACGGTGGGCGCGCACGAACTCCGCCAGCGCTGTCACCTGGCCCACCCGGACGGCTGAGCCGTACGACGCCGAGGTGAGGTGAGTGGTGAAGAACGGGACCTCGTACGAGGGGGTCGCGAGCCGCGTGTAGAGGGCCAGGCGGCCGTCGTCCAGGTCGGCGGGGGCGTTCAGGGGGAGCGTGGCCTGCTCCAGGACCGGCCAGCGGCTGAGGACCGCGACGCCCATGCCGACCCCCGGGTCACCGATCCGCCGCTGCCAGCGCTCGGGCGCGTGCGAGGGGGCGTACACGGCGTGCAGGCCGAGTTCGCCGGCCAGCCATTCGGCGAGGTTGCCGTCGTCGGCGTCCCAGACCTCCTGGAGTCCCACGACATCCGGGCGCAGGTCCCGTAACCCGCCCAGGATCGCCTTCTGGCGGGCCTCCCAGGGCCCGAACCGCCACCACAGATTCCAGGTCATGACCCGCATGCCCGCAGCCACCCGCTCTCAGCCACCCGTACCGGCGACCATTGAAGCAAGAGACGTGGGTACACGTGGGTGTGACGGACCGTACGTCCATCCATGCGTGGCCGACCATTCATATCGACGTCAGGAGTTCGTCGCCATGGCCCAGGCATCGCCTTCTCCGTCCCGGCTCGCCGAACTCAGGTTCCGCGCCATCACCACACTTCAGCGCCGGGTGGTGAATCCGCTCACGCGCCGGATGCCCGGTCAGATCCTGCTGGAGACCACGGGCCGGGTCTCCGGCCTGCCGCGCCGGACCCCGGTGGGCGGACGCCGGGTCGGGGACGTGTTCTGGCTCGTCTCCGAGTTCGGCGAGCGGTCCCAGTACGTGCGTAACATCCACGCCGATCCGCGCGTCCGGGTCCGGCTGCGGGGGCGGTGGCACACGGGCACGGCGCATGTCCTGCCGGACGACGACCCGGTGGCGCGGCTGCGGACACTGCCTCGGGGGAACAGTGCGGCGGTGCGGGTGGTGGGGGTGTCGTTGCTCACGGTGCGGGTGGAGCTGGAGGGGTGAGGGCCGGGGGAACCGTCATGGGCCATGTGATCGGCTCCAGCTCTCCAGGGGTGCCCATGACGGCCTGAACCGACACGCGGGCACGGTGACGTTGATCTGACGGAGCGTTACTTATGTGGCTATGCCGGTCAAGTGACCGTCCGGTCGGGGCAGAGGTCGTAAATGGGGCGAAGACGATGTGAGGGACTTGTGATGTAGCGCGTGCCGGGTTGTGAGCGCCGTCTCTCACGACTGACGTTTCCGTGCCGCGCAAGGCAAACTGACAGGGGTGTTCAGGATGTCTAGGGGGACGGGCGATGGACGGGGTACCGCCGCGGGTGCCGGCACAGCGGCGTCCGGACACGGGTGAGGCGGACACGGCGGGGGAGGCGGCGGGCGCCGAAGGCCCCGCCGACTCGGGCGGGCCCGGCGGCGGGCTGCGGTTCGGGGTGCTCGGGCCGGTGCGGGCCTGGCGGGGTGAGGAGCCGCTGGCCACCGGGTCGCCCCAGCAGCGGGCGCTGCTGGCCGCGCTGTTGCTGCGCGAGGGCCGTACCGCGACCGCGGCCGAGCTGATCGACGCGCTGTGGGGCGATGATCCTCCGTCGCAGGCGCTCGCCGCGCTGCGCACCTACGCCTCACGGCTGCGCAAGGTGCTCGATCCAGGGGTACTGGTCAGTGAGTCCGGCGGCTACGCGATCCGCCGGATCGGCGCGGGCACCCTGGATCTGACGGTGGCCCAGGAGCTGGCGGCACAGGCCGAGAAGGCGCGCGGCGCCGGGGATCTGCCCCATGCGCGGGACGCCCTCGGCCGGGCGCTGGCGCTGTGGGACGGCGAGCCGCTGGCGGGCGTGCCGGGACCCTACGCGGACGCCCAGCGGGTGCGGCTGGAGGAGTGGCGGCTGCAACTCCTCGAATCCCGCCTCGACATGGACCTGGAGCAGGGCTGCCACGCGGAGGCGGTCTCCGAACTGACCGCGCTGACCGCCGCCCACCCCCTGCGGGAGCGGCTGCGCGAACTGCTGATGCTGGCGCTGTACCGCAGCGGACGGCAGGCGGAGGCCCTCGCGGTGTACGCGGACACGCGCCGCCTGCTGCGCGAGGAGCTGGGCGTCGATCCGCGCGCCGGGCTGCGGGAGTTGCAGGAGCGGATCCTGCGCGCCGACCCGGCGCTCGCCGAGCCGTCGGCGCCGGTGGCCGGTCCGGCGACGGCCCCGGTGCGCCCGGCACAACTGCCCGCGACGGTACCGGACTTCACCGGCCGGGCCGGCTTCGTACAGGAACTGAGCCAGGTGCTGTCCGCGGCGGAGGGCCGGGTGATGGCGCTGTCGGCCGTCGCCGGGATCGGCGGGGTGGGCAAGACGACACTGGCGGTGCACGTGGCCCACCGGTCCCGGTCCGCCTTCCCGGATGGGCAGTTGTACATCGACCTCCAGGGCGCGGGCCCGCGCGCCGCCGAGCCGGAGGCGGTGCTGGGCGCCTTCCTGCGCGCGCTCGGCACGCAGGACGCGGCGATCCCGGACACCCTGGAGGAGCGGGCGGCGCTGTACCGCTCGGTCCTCGACGGGCGGCGGGTGCTGGTGCTGCTGGACAACGCGCGGGACGCGGCGCAGGTCAGACCGCTGCTGCCGGGCACGGAGGGCTGTGCGGCGCTGGTCACCTCCCGGGTGCGGATGGTGGATCTGGCGGGCGCGCATCTGGTGGACCTGGACGTGATGTCCCCCGAGGAGGCCCTCGCCCTGTTCACGAAGATCGTGGGCGAGGAGCGGGTCCGCTCGGAGCGGGAGGCGGCGCTGGACGTGGTGGGGGCGTGCGGTTTCCTGCCGCTGGCGATCCGGATCGCCGCGTCCCGGCTCGCGGCCCGCCGCACCTGGACGGTCTCGGTCCTCGCGGCCAAGCTCGCGGACGAGCGCCGCCGCCTGGACGAACTCCGGGCGGGCGACCTGGCGGTGAAGGCCACCTTCGAACTCGGCTACGGCCAGCTCGAACCGGCCCAGGCCCGCGCCTTCTGCCTGCTCGGCCTGGCCGACGGCCCCGACATCTCGCTGGCCGCCGCGGCAGCGGTCCTGGACCTGCCGCCCGAGGACACCGAGGACCTCCTGGAGTCCCTGGTGGACACGTCCCTCCTGGAGTCGGCGGCCCCCGCCCGCTACCGCTTCCACGATCTCGTACGGCTGTACGCGCGGGACTGCGCCGAGCGGGGCGAGCAGCCGCCCGCCGAGCGGGAGCGGGCGATGTCGCGGGTGCTGGACTTCTATCTGGCGACGGCGGCGCGGATCTACGCCATGGAGCGGCCCGGCGACCGGCTGGTGGACCACCTCGAACCCACCGTGTACGACGGGCTGTGCTTCACGTCGGCCAACGCCGCCCTGGACTGGCTGTACACCGAGGGCGAGTGCCTGCTCGCCGCTGTCCGGCAGTCGGTCACCACGGACCGGCTGCGGCGCGGGGTCGATCTGCTGTGGGCGGCCAAGGACCTGGCCGAGTCGGGGGCCAACGCCCGTCAGTACGAGGCGGCGGCCGTCGCGGCGTGCGAGGCCGCACGGGCCGCCGGGGATCCACGGGCGGAGGGCCGGGCGCGCACCACGCTCACCAACGCGCTGCTGGTCTCCGGCCGGATCCAGCAGGCCGCCGAACAGGCGCGGCTCGCCATGGAACGGGCGGTACGGGCCCAGGATCCCGCCGCGGCCAGCTGGGCGGCGAACGACCGCGGGCTGACCTCGATGCACGAGGGGCGGTTCCGGGACGCCGAGGTCTTCTTCGAGGAGGCGATCCGCGGCTACCGGGGGTGGGACAACCGGGCCGGGGAGGCCACGACACTGTTCAACCTGTCCCGGGCCCACCTCGCGCTGGACGATGTCTCCAGGGCCGTGGAGATCGCCCGGTCCGGGCTCGCCGTGATGTCCGGGCTCGGCCGGACCATGCGGCTCGCCAACGGGCACTACGCGCTGGGGATGGCGCTGGCCAAGGCGGGCCGGACCACGGACGCGCTCGCCCAGTTCGGCGACGCCGTGACCATCTTCGTCCACCACCGCCAGCGTCTGTGGGCGGGCACCACCCATTTCCGGATCGCCCAGACCCACCTGGCCGCCCGGCGTCCGGCGCAGGCCGCGCAGCACGCCGAGCAGTCCCTGGCCCTCGGCTGCATCGGCGGCGACCGGATACGCGGCAGGGTCCACACCCTCCTGGGGCGGGCCCTGGCCTCCCTCGGCCAGCTGGACCGCGCCCAGGTCTGCTGGCGGGAGGCGCTGCGGCTGTTCGAGGAGAACGGGGTGGCGGAGGCCGCCGACGTGCGGGCCCTGCTCACCCCGACGGCAGCGGCCTGAACAGGCCGTTCACCGCGTTCGTACGGGCGTTCAGCATTCGTTTATCGCGCCCGGACATCCTCGTATCAGTCACGCCGTCGCGTCGGGGGGCAGGCGGCCTGACGGGGAGCCAACCCGCGTCACAGGTGCGGCTCCGAACGTCCGTCCGGCAGCCCTCGGGGGAGTTTCCGGGCGGACGTTCGTCACTTTGCCCTCGTTCTTGAAGGGGAGTACGAAGCGATGAGCGAGCAGCAGACCACCACCACGCCCGAGACCGACCCGGTGCCCGTTCCGCCCGTGGCGGACGAGACGACCGCCGCGTCGGACCAGCGGCTGCCGTCGCCGGCCAAGGCGGAGGAACCGCCGATCATCAAGGACAACCAGTACCCGTCGCCGCCGTCCAACCTGGACCTGACCCGCGACGGGAAGTAGACCACCGCCTAGGCGGGAACGGCCGCGGCGGCGCGGAGGGGGCGCC
>NZ_JBHYUG010000143.1:0-12789 GCF_042749375.1 Streptomyces sp. NPDC059477
GGACGCCGTGACGGGGCCGCCGCTGGGCCTGGTCCACAAAATCGCCCGGGGGCCGTCCGTTCCGCGTGGTGCGGTACGAACGGCCCCGGGCCGTGCCGGAGAGCCGTGGCGTCTCACTCGGCGGCCGTCTCCGCCGCCGCGGCGCCCTCCGTCGTGGTCTCGTCGCCGAAGAGCCGGAAGTGTTCCAGGACATCCTCGGCGGGGTCGTCGATCTGGCCGATGTGGATATTGACCAGGCCGACGTGCTGACCGTTGTGGGAGTCGGTGTGGGTCTCGTCGGCGTGCGCGGCGCCGCCGGACAGCCAGCCCACCGCGACCGCCGCGACCGCCCCGGTCAGTAACCGTGCCGTGTTCCTCGTGCGCTGGTTCGTCATTGTTCAGCCCCTCGTCTCGCGACCGCTTTGCAGGTGATCGGACTCATGTGACTCCGTGTCCGCCTGTTCATCGCCCGAACGCCCCGTGAGGTCACGGACGGCGGCCCCTTTTTCGGTCGGTCGCGTGCGAGTGGCGCGGGGGCGTCAGTTGTGGCTGTGCAGGATGTCGTTGAGGCCGCCCCACTCGGCGTTGTTGGGGCGGGCCTCGACGGTGCCGGTGACGGAGTTGCGGCGGAAGAGGATGTTGCCGGCGCCGGAGAGTTCGCGGGCCTTGACGATCTGCCCGTCGGGCAGGGTGACGCGGGTGCCGGAGGTGAGGTAGAGGCCCGCCTCGACCACGCAGTCGTCGCCGAGGGCGATGCCGATGCCGGCCTCGGCGCCGACCAGGGAGCGCTCGCCGATCGCGACCCGCTCCTTGCCGCCACCGGAGAGCGTGCCCATGGTGGAGGCGCCGCCGCCGATGTCGGAGCCGTCGCCGACGATGACGCCCTGGGCGATCCGGCCCTCGACCATGGAGGTGCCGAGCGTGCCGGCGTTGAAGTTGACAAAGCCCTCGTGCATGACCGTGGTGCCGGCGGCGAGGTGGGCGCCGAGCCGCACCCGGTCGGCGTCGCCGATCCGGACGCCGGAGGGGGCCACGTAGTCCGTCATCCGGGGGAACTTGTCGACGCCGAACACGCTGAGGTGCAGGCCGCGGGCGCGGGCGGCGAGCCGTACGGTCTCCAGGGTGTCCACGGCGACCGGGCCCAGGGAGGTCCAGGCGACGTTGGGCAGCAGGCCGAAGATGCCGTCCAGGTTCTGCCCGTTGGGCTTGACCAGGCGGTGCGAGAGCAGGTGCAGCCGCAGATAGGCGTCGTGCGTGTCGAGCGGCTTGTCGTCCAGCGAGGAGATGACCGTACGGACCGCGACGGTCTCCACATCGCGCACGCCGTCCTTGGCGAGCGCGGCGACGGCGTGCTCGCCGAGCAGCTCACGGGTGCGGTCGGCGGCGAGCCGCTCGGTGCCGGCCGGTCCGGGTTCGGCGGACAGCTCGGGCGCGGGGAACCAGGTGTCGAGAACGGTGCCGTCGGCGGCGATCGTGGCGAGCCCGGAGGCCACGGCACCGGTGGTACGGGATGCAGTCGTGTCGGTCATGAGGGCAACCTAACCGCCCACACCCCACACCCGCCAACCAACGCGGGGGCGTCTCATCCGACGGTCGCCACCCTGGGCGAAGACGCCGCGTCCGCCGAACGCCGCCCCACCCGGAAGCCGTCCCATCCGGCAGACCCCGCCCCACCCGAAGCCACCTCACCCACCGGACGCGGCCCCACCCGCAGGCACCTCGCCCGCCGGACGCCGCCCCACACAGAGACACCTCACCAGCGGGCCGCGGCGCACCCGGAAGCCGTCCCGTACGGCGGACACCGACGCACACGTAGCCGTCTCATCCGCCGGACGCCAACGCACCCAGAAGCCGACCCACACGACGGGACGCCGCCCCACACGAAGCCACTTCACCCACCGGACGCCGACCCACACAAATGCGCCTCGCCCGCCGGGCTGCCGCGCGCCCGGAAGCCGACCCACACGGCGGACGCCGACCGACACGGAGACGCCTCGCCCGACAGGCGGCGACCCGCCCAGAAGCCGACCCACACGACCGGACGCCGCCCCACACGAAGGCACCTCACCCGCCGGACGCGGCGCCCGTCGGCGGCCCGATGACCCGGGACAGCATCTCCCGCGCGTAGCCCTCGTCGTAGGGAGTGTCGGTGAGCAGTACCTGGAGGCAGACGCCGTCCATCAGGGCGACGACCGCGCGGGCGGTCGCCGGGTCCATCCGGGGGGCGAGCACCTCGGTCACCGCGTCCGTCCATTCGGCGGCGACCGGGCGCAGTGCCGGGCGGCGCAGGGCGGCCAGGTACAGCTCGTACTCCAGTTCCACCCCGGTCCGCTCCCCCGCGAGCCACGCCCCGAGCACGGCGGCGAGTCCGGCGGCCAGGTCGGTGCCGGGGTCCAGCAGGGAGCGGTGCGCGGCCATCACCCCGGCGAAGCCCTCGTTGCACTGCCGCAGCGCGGCGATCAGCAGCTCGTCCAGGGTCGTGAAGTGGTACGTGGTCGAGCCGAGCGGCACATCGGCCTCGGCGGCGACCGTGCGGTGGCTCAGCCCGGCGAGGCCCTTGTCGCCCGCGACCCGGATCGCCGCGTCGATGATCCGCTGACGGCGCCCGGGGTCGTAGCGGCGGGCCATCAGTGCGCGCCGCCGAGGTTGAGCACCACGACCCCGACGATGATCAGCGCGATCCCGGCGGCCTTGGCCAGGGTCATCCCCTCCCCGAGGAACACCGCGCCGATCAGCGCGACCACGGCGGTCCCGGCACCGGACCAGATCGCGTACGCGGTGCCCACGGAGATCGTCTTCAGCGTCTGGGCGAGCAGTGTGAACGCCACGAGATACCCGACGGCGGTGATCACCGACGGCCACAGCCTCGTGAATCCGTGGCTGTACTTCATGGAGGTGGTCGCGGCGATCTCGGCGGCGATGGCCCCGGCGAGGAGAAGGAAACCCATGCGGACGAGCGTACAGATGATGTGTACGGGCGTACACAACGAGGGCGGTGCGGGAAACATGGCGACGGCCCCCGGCGAAGGAACACCGAGGGCCGTGCGGAAGAACGGTCGTGCGGGTCGGGTCAGACGTTGAAGCCCAGTGCCCGCAGCTGCTCACGTCCGTCGTCCGTGATCTTGTCCGGGCCCCACGGCGGCATCCACACCCAGTTGATGCGCAACTCGCTGACCAGGCCGTCCGTGGCGGACTTGGCCTGGTCCTCGATGACATCGGTCAGCGGACAGGCCGCGGAGGTCAGGGTCATGTCCACGGTGGCCACGTTCGAGTCGTCGACGTGGATGCCGTAGATCAGGCCGAGGTTGACGACGTCGATGCCCAGCTCGGGGTCCACGACGTCCATCAGGGCCTCGCGGAGTTCCTCCTCCGAGGCCGGCTTCATCTCGATGGTCTCGGTCATGCCGTCTTCCTTTCAGGGGCGTCAGGGGCGCCGGAGGCGTCAGCGGCGGCGGAACCCAGTGCCTGGGCCGTCGCGTCCTTCCACGCCATCCAGCTCAGCAGCGCGCACTTGACCCGGGCCGGGTACTTGGAGACACCGGCGAACGCGACCGCGTCCTCCAGCACCTCCTCCATGGCGTCGTCCGGCTCGATCCGGCCCTTGGACTGCATCAGCTCCAGGAAGGTCTCCTGGATCTTCTGCGCCTCGGCCAGATCCTTGCCGACCAGCAGTTCGTTCAGCACGGAGGCGCTCGCCTGGCTGATCGAGCAGCCCTGTCCCTCGTAGGAGATGTCCTCGACCGTGCCGCCGGCGTACTTCACCCGCAGGGTGATCTCGTCGCCGCACGTCGGGTTCACATGGTGCACCTCGGCGTCGCCATCCCTGAGACCACGCCCGTGCGGGTGCTTGTAGTGGTCCAGGATGACTTCCTGGTACATCGAGTCCAGCTTCACCGTTTCAGCACGCCCCTCAGCCGAAGAAGTTCCGTACGTGCTCCAGGCCGTCGACCAGAGCGTCGATCTCGGCCGGCGTGGAGTACAGATAGAACGACGCTCGCGTGGTCGCGGGAATTCCGTACCGCAGGCAGACGGGGCGGGCGCAGTGGTGGCCGACCCGGACCGCGATGCCCTGTTCGTCCAGTACCTGGCCCACGTCGTGCGGGTGGATGTCGCCGAGGGTGAAGGAGATCGCCGCGCCCCGGTCCTCGGCCGTGGTGGGGCCGATGATCCGCAGGTCGGGGACCTCCAGCAGCCGCTTGACCGCGTACTCGGTCAGCGCGTGCTCATGGGCGAGGACCTTGTCCATGCCGATCGCGTCGAGATAGTCGATCGCCGCGCCCAGACCGACCGCCTGGGCGATCGGCGGGGTGCCCGCCTCGAACTTGTGCGGCGCGGGCGCGTAGGTCGAGGAGTGCATGGACACCGTCTCGATCATCTCGCCGCCACCGAGGAACGGAGGCAGGTCCTCCAGCAGCTCCTGGCGGCCCCACAGCACACCGATGCCGGTCGGGGCGCACATCTTGTGGCCGGTGAAGGCCACGAAGTCGGCCTGGAGGGACTGCACGTCCAGCGGCATGTGCGGCGCGGCCTGCGAGGCGTCGATGCAGACCAGCGCGCCGACCTGCTGCGCCCGGCGCACGATCGCCTCGACCGGGTTGACCGTGCCCAGGATGTTGGAGACCAGCACGAAAGACACGATCTTCGTCTTCTCGGTGATGATCTCGTCGATGTCGGACAGGTCGAGCCGGCCGTCGTCGGTGAGGCCGAACCACTTCAGCTTCGCGCCCGTGCGCTGCGAGAGCAGCTGCCAGGGGACGATGTTGGAGTGGTGCTCCATCTCCGTGATGACGATCTCGGTGTCCGCGTCCACCCGGTAGGGCTCGTCGGCCCAGCCGAGCATGTTCGCCACCAGGTTCAGCGATTCGGAGGCGTTCTTGGTGAAGATCACCTCGTCCCGGCTGGGGGCGTTGATGAAGTCGGCGACCTTGTCCCGCGCGCCCTCGTACAGCGCCGTGGCCTCTTCGGCGAGCACATGCACACCGCGGTGGACATTGGCGTTGTAGCGCTCGTAGTACTCGCTCAGGGCGTCCAGCACCTGGCGCGGCTTCTGCGAGGTCGCCGCGTTGTCCAGGTACACGAGCTTCTTGCCGTCGTGGACCTGGCGGTCCAGGATCGGGAAGTCCTTGCGGATCGCCTCGGTGTCGAGAAGGCCGGAGAGCCCATGGCGGGGCAGTGTCACGCGGATGCGCCACCCTTCACGTATGCCTCGTAGCCCTCGTTCTCCAGCTTGTCCGCCAGCTCGGGGCCGCCGGACTCGGCGATCCGGCCGCCCGCGAAGACGTGGACGTGGTCGGGCTTGATGTAGCGCAGGATGCGCGTGTAGTGGGTGATCAGCAGGGTGCCGACCTCGCCGCTCTCGCGGACCCGGTTGACGCCCTCGGAGACCACCCGCAGCGCGTCCACGTCGAGGCCGGAGTCGGTCTCGTCGAGGATCGCGATCTTCGGCTTGAGCAGTTCGAGCTGGAGGATCTCGTGGCGCTTCTTCTCGCCGCCGGAGAAGCCCTCGTTGACATTGCGCTCGGCGAAGGCGGGGTCCATGTTGAGGCGCTCCATGGCCTCGCGGACCTCCTTCACCCAGGTGCGCAGCTTGGGGGCCTCGCCGCGGATCGCGGTGGCGGAGGTGCGCAGGAAGTTGGAGACCGAGACGCCGGGGACCTCGACCGGGTACTGCATCGCCAGGAACAGGCCGGCGCGGGCGCGTTCGTCGACGGACATCTCCAGGACGTCCTCGCCGTCGAGCAGCACGCTGCCGCTGGTGACCGTGTACTTGGGGTGACCGGCCAGCGAGTAGGCGAGGGTCGACTTGCCCGAGCCGTTGGGGCCCATGATGGCGTGCGTCTCGCCCTGCTTCACGGTGAGATCGACGCCCTTGAGGATTTCCTTCGTGGCGTTGTCGGCCTCGACGGTGACGTGCAGGTCTCGGATTTCAAGCGTTGCCATGGGTGCCTCAGGACTCCTGGGTGAGGGAGACGAGCACATCGTCCCCTTCGATCTTTACGGGATATACGGGGACGGGGCGGGTGGCGGGCAGGCCGGAGGGCTTGCCGGTGCGCAGGTCGAAGGTGGAGCCGTGCAGCCAGCATTCGATGGCGCAGTCCTCCACCTCGCCCTCGGAGAGGGAGACGTTCGCGTGCGAGCAGATGTCGTTGATGGCGAACACCTCGCCCTCGGTGTGCACGAGCGAGACCGGCGTGCCGTCGAGTTCCACCCGCTTGGGGGTGTCCTCCGCCAGCTCGCTCAGCGCGCACGCGCGGACGAAGGTGGTCATGCGACCGCCGCCTCAAGCTCCTGCTCGATGCGGGCGAGGAGGCGCTCCTCGATGTCCGCGATGCCGATCTGCTGGACCAGCTCCGCGAAGAAGCCGCGTACCACCAGGCGGCGGGCGTCCTGCTCCTGGATGCCGCGGGCCATCAGATAGAACAGCTGCTCGTCGTCGAAGCGGCCGGTGGCGGAGGCGTGTCCGGCGCCGACGATCTCACCGGTCTCGATCTCCAGGTTGGGCACGGAGTCGACCCGGGCGCCGTCGGTGAGGACCAGGTTGCGGTTCATCTCGTAGGTGTCGGTGCCCTCGGCCCTGGCCTCGATCAGCACGTCACCGATCCACACCGCGTGCGCGGCCTCGCCCTGGAGGGCGCCCTTGTAGACGACGTTCGACTTGCAGTGCGGGACATTGTGGTCGACCAGCAGGCGGTGCTCCTGGTGCTGTCCGGCGTCGGTGAAGTACAGGCCGAACAGCTCGGCCTCGCCGCCTGTGCCCGCGTAGGTGACGCGCGGGTGCAGCCGTACGACGTCGCCGCCGAAGGTGACGATCACGGACTTGAAGGTGGCGTCGCGGCCGATCAGGGCGTTGTGCTGGGCGACATGCACGCTCTTGTCGTCCCAGTCCTGGACGGAGACCACGGTGAGCTTGGCGCCGTCACCGAGGACGTACTCGACGTTGGCGGCGAGCACCGCGTCGCCGGTGTGGTCGATGACGACCAGCGCCTCGGCGAACGCGCCCAGCTCGACGATCTGGTGGGCGTAGCCGACCCCGCCCTCGCCGTGCACGGTGATCCGGATCGGCTCGGTGAGCCGGGTGTCCTTGGGGACGGTGACGATCCCCGCCTGCTCGAACGCCGAGTACGCCTGGGCGGCGACGCGGTCGACGGGGGTGCCGGCCCGGCCGAGCCGGGGGTCGTCGCGGCCGACGGTCTCGACGGTGACGCCCTCGGGGGCGTCGACGGCGACCTTCACGCCGGCGCCGGTGGCGTCGGCGGTGCCGTCGTGCAGCCCGCGCAGGCGCTCCAGCGGGGTGAACCGCCACTCCTCCTCGCGGCCGTGCGGCACCGGGAAGTCCGCCACGTCGAACGACGGGGGCGCGCTCATGCGCGTGGCGACGGTCGACTCGGCGGCCACCGCGATGGAGCCGGCGGTGGTGGATCCCACCGCCGGGGGCCTCCCCGCCCGAGCGGATTCGAGGGTGGGGGAATTCTGGGCGTCAGCCATGGCTGTCGGTCTGCTCTCTTCCTTACGATTGCGATCTTCGGCCCGCCCCAAGAGGCGGGCCGCCCGCTGCCGGGGCGGGAGGGGCGGCCTCGGCTGCCTAACCGACCGCGCCTTCCATCTGGAGCTCGATCAGCCGGTTCAGCTCCAGGGCGTACTCCATGGGCAGTTCCTTGGCGATCGGCTCGACGAAGCCGCGCACGATCATCGCCATCGCCTCGAACTCGCTCAGACCGCGGCTCATCAGGTAGAAGAGCTGGTCCTCGGAGACCTTGGAGACTGTCGCCTCATGGCCCATGGACACGTCGTCCTCGCGGACGTCGACGTAGGGGTAGGTGTCGGAGCGGGAGATGGTGTCCACCAGCAGCGCGTCGCACAGCACGTTGGACTTGGCGCCGGAGGCGCCCTCGCCGATCTCGATCAGGCCGCGGTAGGACGTACGACCGCCGCCGCGCGCGACCGACTTCGACACGATGTTGGACGACGTGTTCGGCGCCATGTGGACCATCTTGGCGCCGGCGTCCTGGTGCTGGCCCTCGCCCGCGAAGGCGATGGACAGGGTCTCGCCCTTGGCGTGCTCGCCCATCAGATAGACGGCCGGGTACTTCATGGTCACCTTGGAGCCGATGTTGCCGTCGACCCACTCCATGGTCGCGCCCTCGTAGGCGACGGCACGCTTGGTGACCAGGTTGTAGACGTTGTTCGACCAGTTCTGAATGGTCGTGTAGCGGCAGCGGGCGTTCTTCTTGACGATGATCTCGACGACGGCGCTGTGCAGCGAGTCGGACTTGTAGATCGGGGCCGTACAGCCCTCGACGTAGTGCACATAGGCACCCTCGTCGACGATGATCAGGGTCCGCTCGAACTGGCCCATGTTCTCGGTGTTGATCCGGAAGTACGCCTGGAGCGGGATCTCCACATGGACGCCCGGCGGGACGTAGATGAAGGAGCCGCCGGACCACACCGCGGTGTTCAGCGAGGCGAACTTGTTGTCACCGACCGGGATGACCGTCCCGAAGTACTCCTTGAACAGCTCCGGGTGCTGCTTGAGCGCGGTGTCGGTGTCCAGGAAGATGACGCCCTGCTCCTCCAGGTCCTCGCGGATCTGGTGGTAGACGACCTCCGACTCGTACTGGGCGGCCACACCGGCGACCAGGCGCTGCTTCTCCGCCTCCGGGATGCCCAGCCGGTCGTAGGTGTTCTTGATGTCCTCGGGCAGGTCCTCCCAGGACTCCGCCTGCTTCTCCGTGGAGCGCACGAAGTACTTGATGTTGTCGAAGTCGATGCCCGACAGATCCGAGCCCCA
This sequence comes from Streptomyces sp. NPDC059477, assembly GCF_042749375.1. Classification (NCBI taxonomy): domain Bacteria; kingdom Bacillati; phylum Actinomycetota; class Actinomycetes; order Kitasatosporales; family Streptomycetaceae; genus Streptomyces; species Streptomyces sp. NPDC059477. The sequence continues at coordinate 8,768 of NZ_JBHYUG010000143.1, forward strand.
GTTCGGCATGGGCTTCTTCTCGAAGAGCCTGAGGCCCTTGAGGCGGAGCTTGGTCATCCACTCCGGCTCGGACTTCTTCCCGGAGATGTCACGGACGACGTCCTCGCTCAGGCCGCGCTTCGCCGCGGCACCGGCCACGTCGGAGTCGGCCCAGCCGTATTCGTACGTGCCCAGACCGTCGAGTTCGGGGTGGGCAGTCTCCGTGGGGAGCGTCATGCGGGGTTCCTCCCGGCCGTACTGGTGGATGCGTTGGTATGGGTGGTGGACATCTTCGGGATCTGCGCGGCCTTCACGCTCCGCGGCGCCTTCACGGTGTGCGGGGGCGGTGCGGGGTGCGGGGCCTGCGCGGTGTGCGGAGGCTGTGCGGTGTGCGGGGCCTGCGCGGTGTGCGCGGCCTGCGCGGTCTTCGGGATGAAGGTCGTGCACACGCCGTCGCCGTGGGCGATGGTGGCCAGCCGCTGGACGTGCGTCCCGAGCAGTTCGGCGAACAGCTCCGTCTCGGCCTCGCACAGCTGCGGGAACCGCTCGGCGACATGGGCGACCGGGCAATGGTGCTGGCAGAGCTGCTCGCCCTGCTGGGGCTGGGGCGCGCTGCGTGCCGTGGCCGCGTACCCGTCCGCGCTCAGGGCCTTGGCCAGCGCTTCGGTGCGCTCCTCGGGGTCCGCCGCCTCGACCGCTCTGCGGTAGGCGTCGGCGAGGGCGGCGATCCGGGCGCGGGCGAAGGCGGTGACCGCCTCGCTGCCGCCGTGCTGCTCGGCGATCCAGTTCAGCGCGTCGGCGGCCAGCTCGTCGTAGGACTGGTCGAAGGCGTCCCGGCCGCAGTCGGTCAGAGCGAACACCTTGGCGGGCCGCCCGCGCGTACGGGCGCCGTACACCCGCTGCTCGCGGGCCTCCACGACGTCGTCGGCGAGCAGTGCGTCGAGATGCCGGCGCACCGCCGCCTGGGTCAGGCCCAGCCGCCCGGCCAGCTCGGTCGCGGTCGAGGGGCCGTGTTGCAGGATGGAGCGCGCGACCCGGTTGCGGGTGGACCGCTCACCGGTCGCGAGTTCCTCCTGCGGGGCCTCGCCGACGTTTTTCACAACGCCATTGTTGCGTAATTCCTCCGGGCCTGACAACCCGCGTCCGTACGGGTGAGCGGTGCCCTGCGTCACTTAGGTAAACCTAAGATGACCTGCGGAAACGATCTTTGATCGATCAACGGGGAGGCCAAACGGGTGGCGCGCGCACCGGCCGTCGAGCAGACTGCCGAACCATGTCCGCACCCTCCCCGCCGCCCGTACCCCCTCCGACCGGCCCTCTTGTCACCCGCGACACAGTCTCCGCACAACTGCGCGAGGCCGGTGTGCTGAGCGGCGAGACCCTTCTCGCGCACTCCTCCCTCAGCTCGCTCGGCTGGGTCAGCGGCGGCCCGGTCGCCGTGGTCCAGGGCCTGCTCGACGCCCTCGGCCCGCGCGGCACGCTGGTGGTCCCGACCCAGACCGGTGATCTCTCCGACCCGGCGCTCTGGGCCGACCCGCCGGTGCCGCCCGAGTGGTGGGAGACGATCCGCGCGACCATGCCGCCCTACGACCCCCGGCTCACCCCGACCCGCGCGGTCGGCGTGATCCCGGAGACCGTACGGAACTGGCCCGGCGCCCTGCGCAGCGCCCACCCCCAGACCTCCTTCGCCGCGCTCGGCCCCCGCGCCGCCGCGATCACCGACGGCCACGCCACCGACTGCCGGCTCGGCGAGCACAGCCCGCTGGCCCGTCTGGAGGCGATGGGCGCCCGGGTGCTGCTGCTCGGCGTCGGCTACGACTCCTGCACCAGCTTCCATCTCGCCGAGTACCGCATCCCCGCGCCCCGCGTGCGGGTCGGCCGCCCGGCCTCCGGCGGCTGGGAGGAAGTGACGGAGATCTCCATCACCTCCGACCGCTTCGACGAACTCGGCCACGACTTCGAGCGGGACCGCCCGGTCGTCCGGGGCACGGTGGGCGCCGCCGAGACCCGGCTGTTCCCGGTCGCGGACGCCGTGGCGTACGCCGAGAAGTGGCTGGCGATCCATCGCCCGCGCGAGACGGACGAGGTGCCGCGCGACCTGGGATGAGGGCTCCCCCCGATGCCGCGGAGGTCCCACCGCGGGGGCCCGGGCCCCGCACGCGCCCCCCCGTACCCCCGTACGTCCGCCACCCGCCCGTCCGGGCCGCCCGGCGCGGTACCTAGACTCTGGACCCATGCGAAGTGAGCCGGTGGTCCAGGTCGACGCCTTGGTGAAGCGGTACGGCGGCAGGACCGCGGTGGACCGGCTCGACCTGGTGGCCGGGGCCCCGGTGACCGCCGTGCTCGGTCCCAACGGCGCCGGGAAGACCACGACGGTCGAGATGTGCGAGGGGTACCGCGAGCCGGACTCCGGGAGCGTGCGGGTGCTCGGCCTGGACCCGGTCCGGGACGCGCGGGCGCTGCGCCCCCGGATCGGGGTGATGCTCCAGAGCGGCGGGGTCTACTCCGGCGCCCGCGCGGACGAGATGCTGCGCCATGTCGCCCGGCTGCACGCGCATCCGCTGGACGTGGACGCCCTGATCGAGCGGCTCGGCCTCGGCTCCTGCGGCCGGACCAGCTACCGCCGGCTCTCCGGCGGCCAGCGGCAGCGGCTCGCCCTCGCGATGGCCGTCGTCGGCCGCCCCGAGCTGGTGTTCCTGGACGAGCCCACCGCCGGACTCGACCCGCAGGCCCGCCGCGCCACCTGGGACCTGGTCCGGGACCTGCGCGCCGACGGCGTCCTCGTGATCCTCACGACCCACCACATGGACGAGGCCGAGCAGCTCGCCGACGATGTCGTCATCCTCGACGCCGGACGGGTCATCGCCCAGGGCACCCCCGAGGAGCTGTGCCGCGGCGGCGCCGAGAACACCCTGCGCTTCACCGGCCGCCCCGGTCTCGACGTCGCCTCGCTGCTCAAGGCGCTCCCCGAGGACTGCGCGGCGGCGGAGCTGACGCCGGGCTCCTACCGGGTCACCGGCAAGGTCGATCCGCAGCTGCTGGCGACCGTCACCTCCTGGTGCGCCCAGCACGGCGTGATGCCGGACCGCATCTCGGTGGAACGGCACACCCTCGAAGACGTCTTCCTGGAACTGACCGGCAAGGAGCTGCGCGGATGACCGCCACGGACACGGGCACAGGTGCGGGCACGGGTACGTACGCCCCCCGGCCCGGCGCCGCCCCGCTCCCCCGCATGATCGCGGCGCAGGCGGTGCTGGAGACCCGCATGCTGCTGCGCAACGGCGAACAACTGCTGCTGACGGTGATCATCCCGACCCTGCTGCTGGTGCTGTTCAGCACGGTCGACGTCGTGGACACCGGCGCGGGCAAGCCCGTCGACTTCCTCGCGCCCGGCATCCTCGCGCTGGCGGTGATGTCGACGGCGTTCACCGGCCAGGCCATCGCGACCGGCTTCGAGCGGCGCTACGGCGTGCTGAAACGGCTCGCGTCCTCGCCGCTGCCCCGCTGGGGCCTGATGACCGCGAAGACGCTGGCGGTGCTGGTCACCGAGGTGCTCCAGGTGCTCCTGGTGACAGTGATCGCGCTCGCGCTGGGCTGGTCGCCGCAGGGCAGCCCACTGGCCGTGATCCTGCTGCTCCTGCTCGGCACGGCCGCGTTCTCCGGGCTCGGGCTGCTGATGGCGGGCACCCTCAAGGCGGAGGCGACGCTCGCCGCCGCGAACCTGGTCTTCCTGCTGCTGCTGGTCGGCGGCGGGGTGATCGTGCCCCTGGACCGCTTCCCGGAGGGCGCGCAGGACGTCCTCGGCCTGCTGCCCATCAGCGCCCTGTCGGACGGTCTGCGGGACGTGCTCCAGCACGGGGCCGGGATGCCGTGGGGGAACCTCGGGATCCTCGCCGTGTGGGCGGTGCTGGGGCTGGCCGCGGCCGGCCGGTTCTTCCGCTGGGAGTAGGGGGTGGGCGGGACAAACCCGCGGCGCCCCGGGGGGGGGGGGGGGCGGCGAGGTGGGGCACCCCCCGGCTCCCCCCCCCCGCCCGCGCCCCCCC
>NZ_JBHYUG010000143.1:12799-14352 GCF_042749375.1 Streptomyces sp. NPDC059477
CCCGCGCCGGGCGGTTTCGCCGGGGGGTTGTGGGGGGTGCCGGCAAATCCCGGGCGGCGCGCGGGGGGGGGGGCCGGGGGTAAGGGCCGCACACGCCCTGGCGCCACGCCCCGGACGGGCCCCTCGTGAACGCGTGCACAAGCCGCCTTCTACGATGGCCCCGTGCCAAAGCTGACCCGTGCGGACACCCGAGCCGCCGTGCGCAACCCGCTCGCCTTCATCGCCGCGCGCTGGACGCCCACTCCGCGGACCCTCCAGCGGGCCGCGCTCGCCGCCCTCGTCATGGCCGTCGTCATCGTCGTGACCGGCGGCGCCGTCCGGCTCACCGGCTCCGGCCTCGGCTGCCCGACCTGGCCCAAGTGCACGGACGACTCGCTCACCGCGACCCGGGAGATGGGTCTGCACGGCGTGATCGAGTTCGGCAACCGGCTGCTGACCTATGTGCTGTGCGCCGCCGTCGGCTGGGCGATCATCGCCGCCCGCTCGGTCAAGCCGGGCCGGCCCGATCTGACCCGGCTGGGCTGGACCCAGTTCTGGGTGGTGATGGGCAACGCCGTGCTCGGCGGCATCGTCGTGCTGGTCGGCCTCAACCCGTACACGGTCGCCCTGCACTTCCTGCTCTCCACCGCCCTGATCGCGGTCGCCACCGTGATGTGGCAGCGCACCCGCGAGGGCGGGACGCCGCCGCGTCCGCTGGTCGGCACGGTGGTGCAGCAGCTGGTGTGGGTCCTGGTGGCCGTGACCGTGCTGCTGATCGCGGTGGGCACGGTCGTCACCGGCGCGGGCCCGCACGCCGGTGACTCCAGCGACGTACCGCGCATGGATGTGCCGTGGGAGGACGTCACCCGGCTGCACTCGGTGCTGGCGTGGATCGTGGTGACCCTGACCTTCGCCCTGTGGTTCGTCCTGAAGGCGGTGGACGCGCCCAAGGGCCCGCTGGACCGCACCCGGGACCTGTTCCTGATCCTGCTCGCGCAGGGTGCGATCGGCTACATCCAGTACTTCACCGACCTTCCCGAGGTTCTGGTGGGCGCGCACATGCTGGGCTCGTGCCTGGTGTGGATCGCCACCCTGCGGGTGCTGCTGGCCCTGCGCGAGCGCCCGGCCGGGACCGGCCTCGCGCAGGTGCCGGTCCCGGCGCCTCAGGCGTACGAGGCGACCAGCGCGTCGATCGCTGGGCCCAGGTAGCTCCGGGTCAGGCCGGCCCGGCGGTCGGTCCAGCCGGGGCCGGGCGCGGGGCGCGCTCCGCCGTAGCGGCGGTGCTCGATGTCCGCGACCACCTCGGCGGGGGCGCCCAGTCCGGGCAGCAGGGCGAGGGCCTCGCGCTTGGAGATCAGCCGGCCGTCCCTGAGGGTCACGGTGGCGCGGGCCAGGGTGATCAGGGCGAGGTCGACCCAGATGTCCTGGGTCCACAGCGCGGCCCTGTCCACGTGGGGCCGCCAGAAGTCCCGCTGGTCCCGGACGACGAACTCGGCCAGCTCGTCGTCCGGCACCGGCGGCAGCAGGCCCGCGGGCGCCACGCCGTCCAGGACCCGCCCGAAGCTGTGCAGTTC
>NZ_JBHYUG010000144.1:0-14250 GCF_042749375.1 Streptomyces sp. NPDC059477
GCCGTCGGGAGACGGAGGCCCCGTCGGCGCCCCGGAGACCTGTGCCCTCACGCTCCGCCGAGCCAGCGTCCGTCCCGCATGATGTGCCGCTGCGGCAACTCCCGCTCCTCGTGCCACGACTGCACCGCACGCGGGCGCACCCGGTAGTACGCGTACGTCGCCCGCTCCGCGCGCGGATCCCACCCCGTCTTCGCGAGGAACGCCTCCGCCGCACCGGCCGGCACCTCCTCCCGCGTGTACACCTCCGCCTCCCCGTCGATCAGGACGACGTCCCGGGTGTCCCCGAACGCCAGCCGGGTGGCTCGCGACCCCGCGGCGAGATTGCGGCCGGTGGGGTTGGCGGGGCGGGTGGCCAGCCAGACGGCCTCCTCGTGCCAGACGAACCAGAGGGCGACGAGACAGGGCACCCCGTCGGTGTCCGCCGAGGCCACCCAGATGTCCTCCTCGCGCTCCAGCCGGTCCAGCACATCCCGCCTGCGCCGCTCACGGTCGCGCGGCGGCTTCGTGATCGTCATGCCGGGACGCTATCCGGCGGTCCCGCCTCGCCGCCTCCGGCCAGGGACGTAGGACTCGGGGCGGGGACAGCGGGGGTGGCGGGCGGGAACCGGTTGGCACCCCGTGCGTTTTACGTATAACCTCTCCCGTCAACCGCTCTCCCTGGAGGTCCCGGATGCGACGCGTCGCCCTGGTCGCCGTTGTCGTGGACGACTACGACAAGGCCATCCGCTTCTACACCGAGGCGCTCGGCTTCCGGCTCGCCGAGGACTCGCCGCGTGCCGGAGGTGACGGTTCCCGCTGGGTCGTCGTCGAGCCGGACACCGAAGGCGCCGGGACCGCGCTGCTGCTCGCCCGCGCGGACGGCGAGGCCCAGCGGGCGCGGATCGGCGACCAGACCGGCGGGCGGGTCGGGTTCTTCCTGTACACCGACGACCTCGCCCGCGATCACGCCCGGATGCTGGCCGCAGGGGTGACCTTCGAGCAAGCGCCCCGGCACGAGCCGTACGGCACGGTGGCCGTCTTCCAGGATCTGTACGGCAATCGGTGGGATCTGCTCCAGCCCGCCGCCGGGTAGGCCCGCCCCGGCGGGCAGCCCCCTGCCGGGACCTTCCCCGCATGACCGCGCAACACATCCCGTACACCCCCACATCCCGTACGTATGTACGTCCATACCCCGCCCCAGAAAGACCGCACCATGACCACTACGCGCGTAGACATCCCCGCCCTCCGTCGCCTCCCCAAGGCCGTGCTGCACGATCATCTCGATGGCGGGCTGCGTCCCGCCACCGTCGTGGAGCTGGCGGAAAGGGTCGGGCACGCCCTGCCCGCCACCGACCCGCAGGCGCTCGCCGCCTGGTACTACGACGCGGCCAACTCCGGTGATCTGGTGCGTTACATCGCCACCTTCGAGCACACCCTGGCCGTGATGCAGAGCCGCGAGGGGCTGTTGCGCACCGCCGAGGAGTATGTGCTGGACCTCGCCGGGGACGGGGTGGTGTACGCGGAGGTGCGGTACGCGCCCGAGCTGATGCTGGCGGGCGGGCTGACCCTGCCGGAGGTCGTGGAGACCGTCCAGGAGGGGCTCGCGGCCGGGATGGCGAAGGCCGCGGCGGCCGGGACGCCGGTCCGGGTCGGCACGCTGCTGTGCGGGATGCGGATGTTCGACCGCAGCCGGGAGATCGCCGATCTGGCGGTGGGGTTCCGGGACGCGGGGGTCGTCGGCTTCGACATCGCGGGCGCCGAGGACGGCTTCCCGCCCGCCGACCACCTCGCCGCGTTCGAGCACCTGCGCGCCGAGAGCGTCCCGTTCACCATCCACGCCGGGGAGGCACACGGCCTGCCCAGCATCCACCAGGCCCTTCAGGTGTGCGGCGCGCAGCGGATCGGGCACGGGGTGCGGATCATGGACGACATCGTGGACGGCAAGCTCGGCCGGCTCGCCGGCTGGGTCCGGGACCGCCGGATCGCGCTGGAGATGTGCCCGACGTCCAACCTCCAGACCGGCGCGGCGGCCTCGATCGCCGATCACCCGATCACCGTCCTGAAGGACCTGGGCTTCCGGGTCACCCTCAACACGGACAACCGGCTGGTCTCGGGTACGACCATGACCCGCGAGATGGCACTCCTGATGGAGCACGCCGGCTGGACCGTCGAGGATCTGCGCGCGGTCACCGTGAACGCCGTCAAAAGCGCCTTCCTGCCGTACGACGAGCGGAGGGCGCTGATCGAGGACGTGGTGCTGCCGGGTTACGCCGCCGCGCTCCGCACCAGCCCGCGTACGTAGGCCGCCTGCCCGGCGTGCTGGAGGTCGTCGGACAGGACGCTGACCAGCCGCACCCCGAGGGTGACCGGTGGGTCCCAGCGTGTGTCCACGACCTCGTCCAGATCCTTGGCGGCGAGGTCGCCCAGCGCGCCCAGGGTCTGGGCGTGCACGGCGTCGTAGTAGCCGGTGAGCAGGGCGCCGTCGCTCACCCGCACCTTGGCGACCTTGGCCGGGCCGTGACCGTACCCCGTGTCGTGGCGCGGCAGGCCGAGCGCGAAGCGGTCCGGCCAGTCGCCGGTGAGCCAGCGCTGCTCCAGGCCGAACGCGTCGGCGATGTGGTCGTCCTGGACCCGGGTGAGGTGCCAGATCAGCCAGGCGACGGAGTTGGCGGCGGGGGACGGCCGGGCGTTCAGCTCCTCGGCGCCGAGGCCGTCGACCACGGCGTGGACCTCTTCCCGGATCCGGCCGTAGCCGTCGATGAGGATGTCCTTGGCATGCATGGCACCACCTTCGCGCATGGGCGCCTCACGCGCCTCCGTTCTCCAGCAGCGCCATCAGGGCACGGGCCGCCGGGGTGGTGGCCTGGGCGGGCGGCAGCAGCGCGACCGTCTCGTACACCGTCTCCTCCGCCTCCTTCACCGGCAGCGCGGTCAGGGACTCGCGCTTGAAGCGGAAGTGGCTCGGGACCACCGCGATGCCGAGATTCTCGCCCACCATGTCGAGCAGTCCGTGCACATCGTTGACCTCCAGCGCGACCTTGCGGCGCACCCCCGCGGCGGCGAACGCGGCGTCCGTGGTGCGGCGCGGCCCCCAGTCCGGGTGGAAGTCCACGAACACCTCGCCGCCCAGCTCCTCCGGCGTGACGGCCGCGCCCGCGCGGGCCAGCGGGTGCCCGGGATGGCACAGCAGGGTCATCGGCTCGCTGGTCAGCGGCACCCGGCGCAACCGGTCGGGGTCGTCCGCCGCCGACTGCACCACGAAGGCCAGATCGAGCCGTCCGGCCGCCACCTCCTCGGCCAGCGCGCCCGAGCCCGCCTGGCGCAGACAGATCTCCACATCCGGATGGCGCCGGCGGAACGCCGCCAGCAGCCCCGCCACATGCACCCCGGCGATGCACTGCTCCGAGCCCAGCGCCAGCATGCCGCGCAGCACGCCCTGCACCGCCGCGACCGCCTCGTGCGCCGAGCGGACCTGGGCCAGGATCCGCTCCGCCTCGCCCAGCAGCGCCCGCCCGGCCGGGGTGAGCGTCACCCGGCGGGTGGTGCGGACGAACAGCGGCGCCCGCAGCTCGCGCTCCAGGGCGCGGATGGACGCCGACAGGCCCGACTGGGAGACCAGCAGCCGCTCGGCGGCCCGGGTGAAATGCTGGTCCTCGGCGACGGCCACGAAGTGCTGGAGATGACGCAGTTCCATGATTGAGCAGCGTAGTCGCTCAATTCCATCTGATTCTTCTGTTGGACCGCTGCCCGCCGGTCACGACAGAGTGGACGCCGGTTCACCGGAACCGGCCTACTCCCGTACCCGTACCGGACCCTGAGATCCCCGTGTGCCCACCCTGATGGAGTCGCGTTGTACACCGCACACCCCGACCGCTACGCGGACCTGCCCTACCGGCGCACCGGCCGCAGCGGCCTGAAGCTCCCGGCGCTGTCGCTCGGCCTCTGGCACAACTTCGGCCCCGACCGCCCCGCCGAGACCCAGCGGGCCATCCTGCGCCGCGCCTTCGACCTCGGCGTCACCCACTTCGACCTCGCCAACAACTACGGCCCGCCCGCCGGTGCCGCCGAGTCGGCGCTCGGCGACGCCCTGCGCGCGGACTTCGCCCGCTACCGGGACGAGCTGGTGATCTCCACCAAGGCCGGGTATCTGATGTGGCCCGGCCCGTACGGCGAGTGGGGCTCGCGCAAGTACCTGCTGTCCTCCCTCGACCAGAGCCTCGCCCGCATGGGCGTCGAGTACGTCGACATCTACTACTCGCACCGCTTCGACCCGAAGACTCCGCTGGAGGAGACGATGGGCGCCCTGCACACGGCGGTGCAGCAGGGCAAGGCGCTGTATGCGGGCGTCTCGAACTACTCCGCCGAGCAGACCCGCGACGCCGCCCGGATCCTGGGCGAGCTGGGCACCCCGCTGCTGATCCACCAGCCGCGCTACTCGATGCTCGACCGCCGCCCCGAGGACGAGGGCCTGCTGGACGCCCTGGACGAACTCCAGGTCGGCTCCATCGCCTACTCCCCGCTGGAACAGGGCCTGCTCACCGACCGCTATCTGGACGGCGGCATCCCGGCCGGTTCCCGGGCGGCGGGCGGCAGCCCGTTCCTGACCGCGGAAACGGTCGGCGCGCAGCTGGAGCGGCTGCGCGCCCTGAACGACATCGCCGCCTCCCGTGGCCAGACCCTGGCCCAGCTGGCGCTGGCCTGGGTGCTGCGCGGCGGCCGGGTGACCTCGGCACTGATCGGCGCGAGCAGCACCCAGCAACTGGAGGACAGCGTGGGCGCGGCCCGCAACCTGGACTTCGACGCGGAGGAACTGGCCCGGATCGACGCCGTCGTCAAGGGCTGACCGGCGGGGGAGGCGGAAGGGGGGAGCGGGTCAGTGGTGCCTCGCCGGGGACGCCCAGAGCGTCCCCGCCAGGCACACGGTCACCGCGCCCCCCTCCGCCCTCCCGGCGCCCCACCTCCCCACCCACACCATTCCGGCCAACCACTCTCGCAAAATATGCCAACAGACTGGCCGGAAAGTAATGGTGACAGTGTGTCAAGAGTGAACATACTCAACGTGAGGGGCAGTACACCGCTCCGGAGCCGCACGAAAGCGAGGCAAGGCCGCACGCGATCAGCGGGGGAGTGGAAGGGTGCACGACGAATTCCTTTGCCATGTAACGGCGTACGGAGTGTGCGACGGCCGGCGGATCGGCGTACCGCTCGGCACCTATCGCGCGCCCACGCTCGCACTGGCGCTGTGGTGGCTGCGTGACCGGGCCTCCTGGATAGCCGAGCGGCTCGACCCGCTCCCCGAGAGCCCGCACTACCCCAAGGGCGCCCTGGTCCCGGTGGCCGCCGGGGTCCCGGACGTGCCCCGGCTGCTGCGCCGGTGGTGTGCCGACGCCGCACAGCAGGGGCTGGTGGCGGACGAGCTGGCGGTGGGGCGGCTGGTGCGGATCGCGGCGAGCGACGACACCACCGAGTACGAACTGCTGGCCGAGTCGGTCGACGCGCTGCGGATGCAGCGCACGGTTCCGCCACTGGTCGTGCCGGTCGCCTGACACGAGAAGGCACCGCGGACGGGCGGGGTGGGGCGGGGTGGGGCTGAGCGGTCGGTCCGGTGTTCGGGGGAGCGGCTGGCGCTATGGCGCGGGCGCGTCCCCTCCGAGGCCGCCGAGCCGGCGTACCCCCGCCGCCAGCAGGCCACCGGCGCAGCCCGCGACCCCGCCCCACAGGGCCGCCCAGCCGAGGGCCGGCCAGAGGTCCGGGTGGAGGAACAGTTCGCCGGACAGATCGCCGCCGAGGCTGCCGATGCCGAGGACCGACAGCCCGTAGTGGGCGGTGATCCGGCCGGTGAGACAGATCATCAGGACCGTCAGCACCAGGGCCACCGCCATGCGCAGCGCGTGCTGCCACAGCCGGGTGCGGGCGGGGGAGCGGGCCGCCATCACGAACGCCGCCCCCAGCAGCAGCGCCGCGTCGATCGCGACCAGCCACCACACCCGGCCGTCGTACCGCGCCAGCGCGCGCAGATCGAGCGTCGAGACATCGGGGCCGCGCAGCACCTGATCCAGGAGCCGGGGCATGGGCAGTCCGAACGGGCCGTCCACCCTGCCGTGCCAGGTGGCCCCCAGCCCGATGGTGAAAGCCAGCCACACCAGATTCGGCAGGCCCAGCAGCAGCACCGCGAAGGTGTCCGCGGCATGCCCCCGCGACACGGCCACCACCAGCCCGATCACCACCCCCACGGCGACACACACCAGCAGCACCCCGACCATCGCGTACGCCGCCGGACACGCCGCCGACTGCCATCGCAGCGCCGGGCCGGGCAGCGGCGCCCGGCGCGAGACCAGCAGCGCCACGATCAGCACCCCCGCCAGCCACAGCGCGCCCAGGAGCAGGGTGAGCGGGACGTCGGCGGCGAAACCGACCTCGGGGGAGAGGCCGAAGAGATCGGTCAGGTCGCGCGCCGCGCCCTCGCCGAGGGTGATCCGGAAGGTCTGCCGGGCCGCGAAGGACAGCCCCAGCAAGGCCAGCAGCCACAGCACGGCGAGCCGCAGCGCCCAGCCCGCCAGCTCCGCCGTACTCGCCACGGCACGGTGGCGCAGCGGGCGCAGGAAGCCGGTGGCGAGAACCAGCGCGCCGGCCAGGGACACGGAGAGCGGTACGACGGTCAGACCCGCGTCCGTCGTCGCCAGTGGGCCCGCGCTGCCGCGCAGCTCGACGGTGCCGCCCACCGCCGTCACCACCGTCGCCGCGACAACCCGCGCGTACGCGCCGTCGGGCAGGTCCAGCGCCCCGGCCGCCCACAGCCCCAGCGCGGCCACCACCCCCATCGCCAGCATCGCGGCCACCACGGTGAACAGCGCGTCGAACCAGCCGTGCCGGGCGAGGGCGTGCGGGTCGACGGGGTGCGGGGCGGGGGCAGGGACGGGGGCGGTCATCCTGTCACGCTAAGCAGCCCCCGCACCGGCCGCCCGCCGGGAGGTCCGTCCGCGCCTGCCGGTGTCCGTTCGCGTCCGTCCGGGAATTTCCCCTCCGCGGGGCCCGCCGCCGAGCCGTCCGCCTACACTGCTGCCGAGTCCGCCGCGCCCCTCCCCGCGCTGCAACGCTCTCCCCATGGGGACTGCGCGGCCCGGCTCTGGGTACCAGCACTGGTGCAGCAGCCTCCGGCCACGCCGGCTTCCGAGAGAGAAACGCATGATCGAGCACCGGGACGGGGCAGTGATGCCGACTGGTTTCGACGTGCCCGTCGAACCGCTCCGGCGCGCGGCGCACTACACCGGGGAACCGGGGTGCATCGCCGAGGCGCGCGCGTTCGCCGGGCACTTCCTGGAACAGCTCAGAACCGAGTGGTGCGCCGAGATCGGTGACCGCGCCGAGGACGAGGTGCTCCTGGTGGTCAGCGAACTCGTCACCAACGCCGACCGGCACAGCAACGGCCCGTACATCCTCGAACTGGAGGGCACCGACGCCGAGGTGACGGTCTACGTCTACGACAGCAGCGCGGCCCTCCCGCGCGCCTACCCGCGCGACCCCGAACGCGTCGGCCGGCACGGCATGGAGATCGTGCACGCCCTCACGGCCGAGGTGACGGTCGAACGGGTGCCGGTGGGCAAACGGGTACGGGCGGTGCTGAGGGTCGGCGGGGACACCGGGGACACCGGGGACCGAGTCGATCAGGGAGCGGGCTGAGCGTCGGATGCCCGGCCCAGCCCCCCGTACCGCCGTCGCCGTCCTCAGGCGCAGCCCAGCTCTCCCAGCATGCCCTTGCGCAGCCGTACGATGATCCGCTTCAGCAGGCGGGACACATGCATCTGCGAGCAGCCGAGCCGGTCGCCGATCTCGGCCTGGGTGGCCTCCTCCACGAACCGCATGTGCAGGATCCGCCGGTCGCGTTCGCCGAGTTCGGCCATCAGCGGGGCCAGCGAGTGGACGTCCTCGACCAGCCGCAGGCCGTGTTCCTCGACGCCGATGAAGTCGGCCAGCACAGCCTCCCCGTTGCCGGGGTCCTCGCCGGTCAGGGCGGCGTCGAGGGACGACGAGTTGTAGCCGTTGGACGCCAGCTGGCCCTCGACCACCTGTTCCGGGGTGAGGTCCATGACCGCGGCCAGCTCCGCCACCGTGGGCTCGCGGTCCAGATGACCGGCGAGTTCCTCGCGCGCCTTCGCCAGCTCGACCCGCAGCTCCTGGAGCCGGCGCGGTACGTGCACCGCCCAGGTGGTGTCCCGGAAGAACCGCTTGATCTCACCGACGATGTACGGCAGCGCGAACGTCGTGAACTCGACCTCCCGCGACAGGTCGAACCGGTCGATCGCCTTGATCAGCCCGATCATGCCGGTCTGGACGATGTCCTCCATGTCGTCGCCGCGACCACGGAACCGGCCGGCCGCGAAACGGACCAGGGAGATGTTCAGCTCGATCAGGGTGTTGCGGACGTACTGGTGCTCGCGTGTGCCTTCCTCCAGCTCGGCCAGCCGGGGGAAGAGCTGACGGGACAGCTCGCGCGCGTCCAGTGGCGCCACGGTCCGTGGATCCACGGAGTCCGGCAGTATCCCCTCCCCCGCTCGGGTCCCGGCGGTGTCGTGCTCGACCTTTGCCTTCGACCTGATCACGGCGGTGTTCATTGCCTCTCCCACGAACATCGGAGTTCGGTTTCTGTCGTCGGGTCGCTGCTTCTGACCGTGCGTCTACGAGGGCTCGGCTACCCAGGGTTCACCGGACCATGCACATGGATCCGCACACCGCGCTCACGCGTCCGCGACGGACATGGACGGATCGCCCGCCCGGAAGGCATCTTCGCTGTCCGCCGATTCCACCGAGGGCGAACCCCGGAGCCCTTCCCAGCACGGCCGGCGCTCCTACGCTGGGAAGGTGAGCAACCAAGCGCCGAACGAAGCCCGCGTCATCCCCCTGCGCCGCGCCACGCGCCCGGGGACCGCCCGCCCCGCGTCCGACCGACCGACCGCTCTCGAACCGGCCCGCCGGGCCCCGCTCGAACCGGCCCGCCGGACCTCCCTCGAACCGGCCCGCCCGGCCGCCGCCCCCGTGCCCCCCGGGCGCCCGGCATCCCCGGAACCCCTGTGGCGTGACCTGATCGGCGATGTCCTGCGCCGGGAGCGGCTCGCGCAGGAGCGGACCCTGAAGGATGTCGCCGAGGCGGCCCGGATCTCCATGCCGTATCTCTCCGAGGTCGAGCGGGGGCGCAAGGAAGCCTCCTCCGAGGTCCTCGCCGCCGCCGCGCGCGCCCTGGGCCTCGGGCTCGGCGAGCTGCTGTCGCTGGCCCAGGGCGAACTGGTCCGGGTCACCAGCCGGACGGCCGGCCGGAGCACACACCGGCCGACCTCCTCGTACGACGGGATGCTGCTGGCCGCCTGACCCAGCCCCGGTACCGGCGTCCGTCACACCGGAGCGAGACGCCGGCTCACCACCTGGTCGGCGAGCCCGTACGCCACCGCCTCCTGCGCGGTGAACACCTTGTCTCGGTCCATGTCCGCCCGCAGGGTCGCGATGTCGTGCCCGGTGTGCAGGGACAGCACCTCCTCGACCTGGGCCCGGATCCGGACCATTTCCTTGGCCTGGAGCGCCAGATCGGACACCGTGCCCTGCCGGCCGCCGGACGCGGGCTGACCGAGCAGCACCCGCGCGTGCTCCAGCGCGAACCGCCGCCCCCGGTCCCCGCCCGCCAGCAGCACCGCCGCCGTCGAGGCCGCCTGCCCGACGCAGAACGTCGAGATCGGGGCCTGCACGAACGTCATGGTGTCGTAGATCGCCATCAGCGAAGTGAAGGAACCACCAGGGGAGTTGATGTAGATCGAGATCTCGTTCTCGGGCGCAGCCGACTCCAGATGCAGCAACTGCGCGATGACGACATTGGCCACGCCGTCGTCGATCTCCGTCCCGAGGAAGATGATCCGCTCCGACAGCAGCCGGCTGAACACGTCGTACGACCGTTCGCCGTGAGGGGTCTTCTCGACCACGTTGGGGATGGTGTAAGTGCCCATGTCGATCCGCTGACTCCTCATCTCACAGTCCCATCCGTCGTCGTGCGGCGGCCGGGCGGATGTCGGCGAACGACTCCACGATCCGGTCCACCATGCCGTACTCGATCGCCTGTTCCGCCGTGAACCAGCGGTCGCGGTCGCCGTCGCGGGAGATGGTCTCCGGGCTCTGACCGGTGTGCTCGGCGGTGATCCGCTCCATGGTCCGCTTCGTGAACTCCAGGTTGTCCGCCTGGATCTCGATGTCCGCCGTCGTGCCGCCGATCCCGGCGGACGGCTGGTGCATCATGATCCGCGCGTTGGGCAGCGCGAACCGCTTGCCCGCCGTGCCCACGCTGAGCAGGAACTGGCCCATGCTGGCCGCGAAGCCCATCGCGAGCGTGGCCACGTCGTTGGGGATCAGCCGCATGGTGTCGTAGATGGCCAGCCCGGCGTGGACCGAGCCGCCCGGACTCTGGATGAACAGGCTGATGTCGGTGTGCGGGTCCTCCGCCGACAGGATCAGCAACTGGGCGCAGATCCGGTTCGCGGAGACCTCGTCGACCTCCGTGCCGAGCAGCACGATCCGCTGCCCGAGCAGCTGCGCGGCGAGATGGTCGTCGAACGGGGTGCGCCGGGTGTCGCCCTCCTCGGCCCGGGGCAGCGCCGCCGGGCCCGGACGGGCGGTGAACAGGGACAGGGACATCGCGTCGCTCCTGACGTGCAGATCTGACGAGGGGAGGCGGTGGTGCGTTCACGCTCCCCACTGGTGCTCTCCACTGTCGGCGCGGAAGCGGGCGCACCGGGGATTTATCGGCCCGCAGCAGATTCGCCGTCGGCCGAGCGCCGGCCGGGAGCGGCCGGGAGCGATGAGTTTCGGGGCGCGGGACGGTCGATACAGATGACCGTGACCGATGCCGGGAAGGCAGTCAGGAAGGCGATCATGAGCACCGACGGATTCATCATCTGTCTCTGGTTCGACGGCCAGGCGGAGGACGCCGCCCACCACTATGTGTCGATCTTCAAGAACTCCGCCCTCGGCGGTTCCACCCGCTACGGCGAGGGCGCCCCGTTCCCCGCCGGGACCGTGCTGACGGTCGACTTCACGGCCAACGGCCAGCGGTTCGTCGCGCTCAACGGCGGCCCGGAGTTCAGGTTCACCGAGGCGATCTCCTTCCAGATCCTGTGCGCGGACCAGGAGGAGATCGACCACTACTGGACCAGGCTCACCGAGAACGGCGGCGAGCCCGGCCCCTGCGGCTGGCTCAAGGACAAGTTCGGCGTCTCCTGGCAGGTCGTCCCCGAGCGACTGCTCGCCATGATCAGCGACCCGGACGGCGCGAAATCCGCCCGCGCGACCGCCGCCATGATGAAGATGGGCAAACTGGACATCGCGCAGCTGGAGCGGGCCTTCGCGGGGGAGTGAGCGGTCGGGGGCTTGTGGCTCGGGACGGGGGAGGGCGGAGGGGGAGGCGCGCGTCGAGGGCCGGGGTGCCGGAGGGAGCGGGGGAGCCGGGAGCCGGGGAGCCGGTGGTCTGGGGCGGCCGGCCGCCGTACCAGCGACGCGTCCCCCTCGTCCCCGCCGGCGGGCAGTCCCGTGGCGCCCACGGGACCGGACCCCGGCCCACCGGGACGGGCGTGTCGAACGGAGGAACGAGCGGGTGCGGCGAGCGTGGTCGTCGGGGACGCTCAGCCCGCCGTGCCCACCGCCCGGGTGATCTCCTGGGCCATCCGCAGGATGCCGGGTGAGCGCACCGGGCACGGCTTCGGTGTCGAGGTCGTGGGTGCCAGACAGAAGTGCAGGTGGTCGTCGGTGCGGTGGAGCGCCGTGCGGTCCTTCGCCGGGTCGGTGCAGTAGCCGGGGTGCGCGCGCTCGTACGCGGTGCAGGGCAGCTGCTCGACCCACCGGTAGCGGGCGCCGGGCGGGCTGACCACCCCGCCCGCGTCGGCCAGGGCGTCCGACGCGGCGGCGGCCTGCTCCCGGTAGATGCCGTTGACCCGCTCGACGCGCTCGGGGGTGAGCGGATCCGGCCCCTGGAGCACCCAGACGATCCGGGGCCGCCGGTCCCCGCCCGCCGAGGCGATCTGCTCGGTCAGCCGGCGCGCGTCGGCGGCGTACCGTGCGAAGTAGCGGTCACGGGAGGCGTCGTACGTGATCCCGTCCATGCACGGGGTGTAGCCCCAGGCGTTGCCCCAGAACTGGAGCACCACCACGTCCGGCCGCACCGCGCGCACCAGCGCCGCCGCCTTGTCCGCGTCCGGTACGAGGGACGGGTCGCCGGTGCCCTCCAGGTAGTCGCACAGGGTGGTGCCGGAGTAGGGGGCGCTGGTGTGGGCCGCGCCCAGGGTGTCGCGCAGCTCCTGGCCGAGAACCGTCTGGTCCTCCATGGCGAGGGAGTCGCCGAGATACAGCACCGACATGTCCCGAGCGGGAGCGGGAGCGGTGGTGCTGGGGGCGGGGGAGGCGGACGGGGCCGGTTTCTGGCGGGTCGTGCTCGGTACGTCGGGCGTGGGCGGCGCCGTCCGCGGTCCCGACTCGGGGTCCGTGCAGGCGCCGAGCAGCAGCAGCGCGCCCAGCACACCCACCATCCACTGACCGCGCATCCACACCCCGTCCCCCGCCGAAAGGGTCCCAGGCAAGCACAGCGCGGCCCGGTGGGGAAGTCACCCGCCGGACAGATACCGGTGGACCGCACGCATGTGCGGGCTCGTCGTCTGGAGTTGGGCCCGTGGTCATTCGGTGTCCCTACGGTGCGCGCCATGAGAAGACCTTCGATCATGCTCGGCTCCGTCGTCCTCACGGTCGCGCTGGCGTCCCCCGCCGCCGCCGGAAACCCGCACACGGGCGGCGACTTCGGCCGGGCCACCCTCACCGGATTCGCGTCCCTGCCGGCCGAGACGTACGTCCCGAACAGCGAGCCCTCCGGCGCCCTCATCGGCACGGGCCCCTTCAACGGCATCGCCGCGCCCTTCCAGGACCAGCCCATCCAGGGCTTCAGCGGCATCGTGAACCGCCACGACGGCACCTACGACGTGCTGTCCGACAACGGCTACGGCAACAAGGCCAACAGCGCCGACTACCTGCTGCGCGTGAACCGCGTGCAGCCCGACACCAGGACCGGCAAGGTCAAGGTGCTGAGCGGCTTCAACCTCAGCGACCCGGGCCGCAAGGTGCCGTTCGCCCTCACCCGCTCCGACCGGGTCCTCACCGGCGCCGACTTCGACGTCGAGTCGATCACCAGGACCGCCGACGGCACGTACTGGATCGGCGACGAGTTCGGCCCCTACCTGCTGCACTTCTCCGCCACCGGCAAGCTGCTGGACGCCCCGATCGCCCTGCCCGGCGTGAAGGCGCCGGAGAACCCGGACCTCGGCGGCGCCCAGCCCACCCTCGGCAGCAGCAAGGGCTTCGAGGGCCTGGTCCGCTCCGTCGACGGACGTCACCTCTACCCCCTCCTGGAGGGCACGGTCAGCGGCGACACGCCGGGTGACCTGCGGTTCAGTGAGTTCGATCTGAGCAAGCGCGCCTACACCGGCAAGCAGTACACCTACCGCCTCGAATCCCCGGCCAACGCCATCGGCGACGCCATCGCCATCGACCGGAACCGGTTCCTGGTCATCGAGCGGGACGGCGGACAGGGCGACGACGCCAAGTTCAAGCGGCTGTACCTCGCGGACACCCGCGACCGTGACAAGGACGGCGCGCTGGACAAGACGCTGGTGGCCGATCTGCTGGACATCGCCAACCCCAAGGGCGTCGGCGGGTTCGGCGAGACGTTCCGGTTCCCGTTCACGACCATCGAGGACGTCGTGCTGCTGGACGACCGGACGGTCGCCGTGCTCAACGACAACAACTTCCCGTTCTCGTCCGGGCGGACGGCAGGCAAGGCCGACAACAACGAGTTCATCACCGTACGGCTGAGCCGGCCGCTGAACGCGGACCCGCGGGCCTTCCGCTAGGGCCTGTCGTTTGGATCATCCTGGCGATGAGGCTCGGTGGCCTTTCGGCTGGCCCGAGCGGGGCCTGGTGCGTGCAGCTGCAAGGCGGAGGAGGGAGTCGACGCGATGGGGGTGCCCCCACGCGAGCGCGGTCGAGCGTGGGGGAGTCGGCGAGTGACGACAACGCGGCAGATGTGCGTGCCAGGCCCCGCGACGCGCCTGGATGATCCGAACGACAGGCCCTAGGGCGTGTCCGCAATGTCAGGTGGGGAGCCATAGTCGCAGGCAGGCGAGGGTGACCAGGGCTTGGTAGTGGTGGGCTCGTTTGTCGTAGCGGGTGGCGAGGGCTTTGTTCTGCTTGAGCCGG
>NZ_JBHYUG010000145.1:0-5065 GCF_042749375.1 Streptomyces sp. NPDC059477
GCAGGGCCCCGGCGCTGGATCGCCGGGGCCCTGCTCGGTGCGGCCGGGTGCTGGTCAGACGCTGGGAACGCCGATCTCCACGCCATGTTCGGCGGCGAGGCGGCGCAGGTCGTCGAGTTCGCCCTGCTCGACCTCGACGAGGAAGTCGTCGCCCTCGTCCTGCGCCCGCGTCAGGTCGGACTCGGTCGCCCTTATGCGCTGCAGAAGTCCTGTGGTGAAAGCGTCCATGCTGCGCCCCCTCGTCCTGGGTCGTGGGTCTGTGGCACGGGGGTGTGCCGTTCGGGAAGGGGCGATCACGCCGATGCGGGTGCCCAGCGCTGCCGCGCCGGGCGGCGACGGTGCCGGACACCCACGCCCGCTCTGCGGCAAAGCGGAGCACGGAGGCGCCGCGAGATGCGACGGTGCGTGCAGAGCGTGATCGCGGGGTGTAAAGCCGTCCTCCCCCCGCTTCCTTCCGTGGAAACCTCAACCGGAGGAGAAAATCCGGCATTCCCGGGGCCCCGCGGAAATCTTGCCGTCGGGCCCGGAGAGGCCCTCCCGGGCGGGACCGGGCGGGGCCGGGCAACGGCTTACCCCCGACTTATGACCGAAAAGGGCAGGATGGAGGCCAACACTCCCAAGCGACCCCTGTCCGCGCGTGCCGCTACGCAGCGTGGGCGGGACATCAGGAAGGACTAGCGACGTGCGCGTACTCGTCGTCGAGGACGAGCAACTGCTCGCCGATGCGGTGGCCACCGGACTGCGCCGGGAGGCCATGGCCGTCGACGTCGTGTACGACGGTGCGGCGGCCCTGGAGCGCATCGGCGTCAACGACTATGACGTGGTCGTGCTCGACCGCGATCTGCCGCTGGTGCACGGCGACGACGTCTGCCGCAAGATCGTCGAGCTGGGCATGCCCACGCGCGTGCTGATGCTGACGGCGTCCGGTGATGTCAGCGACCGGGTCGAGGGCCTGGAGATCGGCGCCGACGACTACCTCCCGAAGCCCTTCGCCTTCAGCGAGCTGATCGCGCGCGTGCGCGCGCTGGGCCGGCGCACCAGCGTGCCGCTGCCGCCGGTCCTGGAGCGGGCCGGCATCAAGCTCGACCCCAACCGCCGTGAGGTCTTCCGCGACGGCCGGGAGATCCAGCTGGCGCCGAAGGAGTTCGCGGTGCTGGAGGTGCTGATGCGCAGCGAGGGCGCGGTGGTCTCCGCCGAGCAGCTGCTGGAGAAGGCGTGGGACGAGAACACGGACCCGTTCACCAACGTCGTGCGGGTGACCGTGATGACGCTGCGCCGCAAGCTGGGCGAGCCGCCGGTGATCGTGACCGTGCCCGGCTCCGGATACCGGATCTGATCCAGGGTGGCCGCCACACCCGCGCCTCCCCAGGCGCCTCCGAAACCCACCTGGGACCCCCGCAGGCCGGTGCCGCCCGTGCCCTGGCTGCGCCCGACCATCCGGATAAGGCTCACGCTGCTGTACGGCGGCATGTTCCTGATCGCCGGGATCCTGCTGCTGTCGATCATCTATCTGCTGGCCGCGCAGGCGCTCAACGTGGGCAGCGATCTGCCGTTCAAGATCGTCGAGGGCAAGATCTCCAGCGCGATCTGCAACTTCCCCGAGCAGGGCTCGGCGAGCGAGTTCAACAACGCGATGAACGACTGCGTGAACCAGCAGCGCCAGCACGCCCTGGACAACCTGCTCAGCCGCTCCCTGCTGGCCCTGCTGGGCCTCGCGGTGATCGCCTTCGCCTTCGGCTACGCGATGGCCGGCCGGGTCCTGTCGCCGCTCGGCCGGATCACCCGTACGGCGCGCGCGGTGGCCGGTTCGGACCTGTCCCGGCGGATCGAGCTGGACGGCCCGGACGACGAGCTGAAGGAGCTGGCGGACACCTTCGACGACATGCTGGAGCGCCTCCAGCGGGCCTTCACGGCCCAGCAGCGCTTCGTCGGCAACGCCTCCCACGAGTTGCGCACGCCCCTGGCGATCAATCGCACGCTCCTGGAGGTCCATCTGTCCGATCCGAACGCCCCGGTGGAGATGCAGCAGCTCGGCAAGACGCTGCTGGCCACCAATGAGCGCAGTGAGCAACTGGTGGAGGGTCTGCTGCTGCTCGCGCGCAGCGACAATCAGATCGTCGAGCGCAAGCCCGTGGACATCGCGGAGGTGGCCGGGCAGGCCATCGACCAGGTGCACGCCGAGGCGGAGGCCAAGGGCGTGCGGATCCGCGGCACGCGCGAGGCGGCGGTGGTCCAGGGCAACGGTGTGCTGCTGGAGCGGATCGCGCTGAACCTCGTACAGAACGCCGTCCGGTACAACATCGCGGAGGATGGCTGGGTCGAGGTCACCACGGGTATTCAGCACGGGCACGCGGTGCTGGTGGTGGCGAACACCGGGCCGGTGGTGCCGGCGTACGAGATCGACAATCTTTTCGAGCCGTTCCGGCGGCTGCGGACCGAGCGCACGGGAAGTGACAAGGGTGTGGGCCTGGGCCTGTCCATCGCGCGGTCCGTGGCGAGGGCACATGGCGGGCATATCGCCGCTCAGCCCCGTGAAGGGGGTGGGCTGGTGATGAGAGTGACGCTCCCCGTCTGAGATCATGTCGCCGACACACGCAGGGATGTTCGCTTTGCGCGGAATTTTCGGGCTGGGATTGGATCAGACCAGTGTGTGATCGATCACAAGGGCGATTTTCCAGCCATCTACTCTCCGTGATCGTTTGGGCCAGGGGAAAGCCGGGAAAATCCTGGTTTTCCAGGGGTCTGATCACGGGAAGTACACGGTGAGATGCCTTTGAAGTGCACTATCCGGACCGTGTACGGTCCCGTTCGCCATCCCAGCCGATCACTCTTGAGGAGTCCGGTTGGGTGTCGATTGAGTAACAGACCTTGATGTGAGGCAAAATCTCCGCCTCGGGTCGGGCACAAGTCCGGCCTCTCACGCGTTACGTGCGCTGGAGACACCGCAGACACCCGGAGGGGGAGAGCGACATGGCAACCGACTACGACACCCCACGCAAGACCGACGATGACGTTGACTCGGACAGCCTCGAAGAGCTGAAGGCCCGGCGGAACGACAAGTCCGCCTCGGCCGTCGACGTAGATGAGTTCGAGGCCGCCGAGGGCCTTGAGCTTCCCGGAGCCGACCTCTCGAACGAGGAGCTGGCGGTCCGGGTCCTGCCCAAGCAGCAGGACGAGTTCACGTGCATGAGCTGCTTCCTGGTTCATCACCGCAGCCAGCTGGCCCGCGAGAAGAACGGTCAGCCGATCTGCCGCGACTGCGACTGAGGCGGGGTCGGGCATGTCTGGCTCGACCCCTCCCTGGAAGCGCCGTTTTCCCGCGCGGAGAACGGACCCGGGGCCGTCCCATGACGGTCCGTACGGCGAGCGTGACGACGAGCGAGGCCTTTCCATGACGGATTCCGGTACGGAACCCGTCCCCGGGTCGGCCTCGCTCGAACCGGCGGCCGGGGCCGACCTCCCGGCACCGCTGGAAGGTCCGGCGCCCGCCGCCCGTCGCAGGGCGGTGGTCATCCGGGACCGGGCCAGGGACCTGGCCGTGGAAGGCGCCCGCAAGGGCGGCAACCGGGCCAGGGCGTTCCTGGCCTATCTCGCGGACCGGCTGATCGAGCTGGCACCGCGGATCCCCGTACGGGATCTGGCGACCCTGCGCCGGCACTTCCCGGGGCTCGGCCCCGAGCAGATCGCGGACAAGCTGGTGGCCGGTGCGGCGAACGCCTCGGCGACCGTCGGAGCCGGGGTCGGCGCGGCGGCGATGATGCCGGTGCCGCCCGCGATGCCGGCCGAGCTGGCCGCGGAGGTGACCGGCGTCGCCGCGATCGAACTGAAGCTGATCGCCGAGCTGCACGAGGTGTACGGGCAGCGACCGCCCGGCACGCTCACGGAGCGCAGCACGGCCTATCTGCGCTCCTGGTCCGGAGAGCGCGGTATCGACGTGATGAAACCCGCGTCGGTCAATGCCGCCCTCGGCAGCCAGATGAAGCGCGAGCTGCGCCAGCAGATCATGAAGCGCATGGTGCGCAACATGCCCAACCTGATGCCGTTCATGGTGGGCGCCGCCGTGGGCGCGGTCATGAACCGCCGCGACACCAAGAAGCTCGCGAACCGCATCAGAACCGATCTGCGCAAGACGCAGGTCCCCTGGGAACAGCTGACCGAGCTGCCCACCCTGGAGCAGCCGGCCGAGCCGCTGCCGCTGGTGCACGACCCCAGAGAACTGGGCTACTGACCGGCCCGAGGGCCGGATGGTCGGGCGGGATGTGTCGCTGGTCGGGCCCGTGGTCGTTCGGGCTGTCGCCCGGGAGCGGCTCAGGCCGGCGCCCGGTGCCGTTCCAGCCGTAGCCGCCCGAGTCGGGTGTTCCGTTGCTGCCGGTTGCCGCCGGGAGACCCTGAGAGGTGGGCTGCCGGGGTCGCTGTCCGGTCCGTGGGTCGGGTTGGTCGGGCGGGTCGCGTCGCGTCGCTGTTTGGGCCTGTGGCCGTTCGGGCCGTCGCCCCGGAGCTGCGGGGACTGGCGCCCGGAGTCGCTCCAGCACCCGCTGCCCCAGTCCGCCCTGCCGCCGCTGCCGCAGCGTGCGCTCCCCGCGATCTGGGCTGCTGAGGCCCGTGGCCGGCCTGTGGGCCAGGTGGTCCGTCGGGTTGCCGGTCGGATCCGTCGTTGTTCGGGCCGTCGCCCGGGAGCTGCTCAGGTCGTTGGTGCCCGGAGCCGGGTGGGCCGTCTCTGCTCGTGCCGCTGGCGCCCGGTGTCGTTCCAGCCGTAGGGGACCCCGAGAGCGGGGCCTCTGATCGGCCCAGGCGCCCGGTGGGCGGGCGGGGCGCGTCAGGGGCCGGGAATCGATCCGCAGGCGTCCAGGCCGCGGATCGGTGGGGCCGCTGACCTGTCCAGGCGCCCTTTGGGCGGGGCGGGCGCGTCAGGGGCCGGGAATCGATTCGTAGGCGTCCAGGCCGCGCGGATCCGCAACCGCTCCGATCGCCGCCCGCCGTCGCTCAGGCCGTGCAGTCCTGCCGCCGTTCAGGCCCTCGCCCCGCCTCGCCCCGCCCCGCCACGTGTCACGCCACATCACGTGGC
>NZ_JBHYUG010000145.1:5075-13689 GCF_042749375.1 Streptomyces sp. NPDC059477
CACAGTGCCCCCCTCGCCCCGCGCGCCCGCGGCCCGCCCCACACCCCGCCGCCCCCCCTCGAGGCTCCCCGGACGCGGGGGGCGGGCGGGGGGGGGGCGAGGGCCATTCGCTCAGGCCCTCGCCAGGCCACGTGGTGGGCCGCGCCGTGGGGAATTCGCTCAGGCACTCGCGCCGCCACGGGAAGGTGGCGGTGCCGCGCCGCAGGGCGGTCGCTCAGGCTCCCCGCCACGCCACGGCCCTCGCCCCGCCAGTGGCCGGCCGCGACGCGCGCCGCCACGGGCAGGCCCGCGCGCCACAGCTCGGGTGGGCACTCGCGCCGCCAAGCAGGCCCGCGTGCCGCAGCTCCGGTGGGCCCTCGCGTCGCCACGGGCAGGTCCGCGCGCCGTAGTGCTCGGGCTGTCGCCCGTTGTCGCTCAGGATGCCGCTGCCCGTGCCCTGCGTACCGCCTCTGCCAGTTCTTCCGGGTGGCGGGTGGAGAGGTACAGGTAGGGGGTCGGGTCGGTGGGGTCGGTGACCTCGATGCGGACGGCGGTGGGGATGTAGGCGCGCAGCAGCATGAAGGCGCGGGTGTCGGCCTTGTGGGTGCGCCAGGCGCGGGCCTCCTCCAGGTCCAGCACATGGGTCTCGCCCAGCGCCGCCACCGGGACCTTCGCCTCGCCCGCGACCAGCGCCCCGCCGACCACCCGGATCCGGACCGAGCCGTACGAGCTGGCCGCGACCGCCGCCACGGCGGTGCCGCCGACCAGGCCGCCGAGCAGCGGCAGGGTGCCGAACGGCAGGAATGTCAGTGCGAGACCGATGCCCACCAGCAGGGAAATGCCCCACCAGATCTTGGGCGCGGTGAGGCGTTCTTCGTACGGGGTGGCCGAGAGCTGCTCCATGCCGGACAGCTTGGCACGGGGCGTGTGCCGGGCCGTCGCCAGGGCGGTGGGGAGGAAGCGCCGTAGGTCACAGCGCAGGCGGGTAAGGTCTGCGGCTGTGAGTGGTACTTCCCCGAGTCCGCAGCCCCCGGCCGACGCCGTGCCGCCGGTGCGGCATCCCGACGCTCCCGCCCCCGGTGAGCTGCTCGGATCGCACTACGGCCAGTGCTTCGGCTGCGGCGGCGAGCAGCCGCACGGGCTGCATCTGGCGGCGCGGGCCGGCGAGGGCGTGTCGATCACCGCCGAGTTCACCGTGCGCGCCGCCCACCAGGGCGCCCCGGGCCTCGCCCACGGCGGGGTGCTGGCCAGCGCCCTGGACGAGACGCTCGGCTCGCTGAACTGGATGCTGCGGGTGATCGCGGTGACCCGGCGGCTGGAGACCGACTTCGTGCGGCCCGTGCCCGTCGGCGCCACCCTGCACTTGCGTGCCGAGGCCGTGGCGGTGGCCGGGCGGAAGATCTACTCCACGGCCACCGGCCGGATCGGCGGCCCCGACGGGCCGGTCGCCGTCCGCGCGGACGCCCTTTTCATCGAGGTCAAGGTGGACCACTTCGTCCACAACGGCCGCCCCGAGGAGATCCGGGCCGCCATGAGCGACCCCGACCAGATCCGGCGGGCCCGCGCCTTCGAGGTGAACCCGTGAGCCGCGACCCGCTCGGCGTTCTCGTCCGCCGTGTCGACCCCGACGTACCGCTGCCCGCGTACGCGCATCCCGGGGACGCCGGGGCCGATCTGCGCACCACCGAGGCGTGCGAGCTGAAGCCCGGGGAGCGGGCCGTGCTGCCCACGGGGGTGTCGGTGGCCCTGCCCGAGGGGTACGCCGCCTTCGTGCACCCCCGATCCGGGCTCGCCGCCCGCTGCGGCGTCGCCCTCGTGAATGCCCCCGGGACGGTTGATGCCGGGTACCGTGGGGAGATCAAGGTGATCGTGGTGAATCTCGACCCGCGCGAGGCCGTGCGGTTCGAGCGCTTCGACCGGATTGCCCAACTGGTCGTCCAGCAGGTCGAGAGGGTCCGCTTCCAGGAGGTCGCGGAGCTTCCCGGCTCGGCGCGGGCCGACGGGGGCTTCGGGTCCACCGGAGGCCATGCCGCCGTCGCCACGACCAGCACAGCAAGCGGCACGAACGGTCAGGCCGCCGCGGGCGGCACGACGGGTGGGAATCGATACGCTTCGGTCGTATCCGACCGGGAAGGACAGTGACGTGTTCGGACGTCGCAAGAAGAAGGATGCCGCCGAGGACGCGGCCGGCGAGGCCGAGCAGGTCGTCGACAGTGTCGACACTGAGGCGGACGACGAAGGCGAGGGCACGGGCGAAGGCGCCGGCGAGCGCGACCGCGTGCGGCTCGAACCCGAGCCCCGCCCCGACGGCCCCTGGGACAGCACCGAGGTGAGCGACCCTGCCGAGGGCCGCGTGGACCTCGGCGGCCTCTTCGTCCCGGGCGTCGACGGCATGGAGCTGCGGGTCGAGGTCGCGGGCGACGCGATCGTCGCGGCCACGGTCGTGCTGCGCGACAGCGCGGTCCAGCTCCAGGCGTTCGCGGCACCCAAGCGCGAGGGCATCTGGGGCGAGGTCCGCGAGGAGATCGCCACCGGCATCACCCAGCAGGGCGGCATCGTCGACGAGATCGAGGGGTCGCTGGGCTGGGAGCTGCGCGCCCAGGTGCCGGTGAAGCTGCCGGACGGCACGGGCGGCTTCCAGGTCGTGCGGTTCGTCGGTGTGGACGGCCCCCGCTGGTTCCTGCGCGGAGTGATCTCCGGGCAGGGCGCGGTGCAGCCGCAGGCCGCCGGGCTGCTGGAGCAGATCTTCCGGGACACCGTCGTGGTGCGCGGCGAGGGCCCGATGGCTCCCCGTGACCCGATCGTCCTGAAGCTGCCGAACGACGCGCAGATGGTCCCCGAGGGCGTTCAGCAGGAGGACCAGGCCGGCTCCCGCTTCTCCGGCGGCATGGGCCAGCTCCAGCGCGGACCGGAGATCACCGAGGTCCGCTGAGCCGTCCCCCGGGGCGGCGGGTGCCCGGTACCGGGTGCCGAGAACGCGTGGTGCCGATGGGCTGCGTTTCCTGCCAAGGGGAGCGCGGCCCATCGGCGTTCCTGAACCCACGGGGACAACGGCGATCCACGCCGAACCGTTGATCGGCCGGGCGCCCCCGGAGATACTGGCGCCCGGCCCACGGGGGAGAAGATCATGAACCAGGTGGTCACGGAGACCATGGTCGGCGTCGAGGACGTCCACAAGTCGTACGGTCAGGGCGCCGCCGCCGTCCACGCCCTGCGGGGCGTCTCGTTCACGATCCCGCGCGGCGAGCTGGTCGCTCTCAAGGGGCGCTCCGGGTCCGGCAAGACGACCCTGCTCAACATCGTCGGCGGGCTCGACGCGCCCGACAAGGGCCGGATCACCGTCGACGACCGGGAACTGACCGCGCTCGGCGAGAAGGGACTGCTGGAGCTGCGCCGGGACCGGATCGGGTTCGTCTTCCAGTCCTTCGGGCTCATCCCGATCCTCAGCGCCGCGGAGAACGTCGGCGTCCCGCTGCGGCTGCGCAAGGCCGACCCGCGCGAGCGCGAGGAACGCGTCGCGCTGCTGCTCGGCCTCGTCGGACTCGCCGACCACGCCGCCCAGCGCCCCGGCGAGCTGTCCGGCGGCCAGCAGCAGCGCGTGGCCATCGCCCGCGCCCTCGCCAACCACCCGGCGCTGCTCATCGCCGACGAGCCCACGGCCCAGCTGGACGCCGAGACCGGGCACGCCGTGATGGACCTGCTGAAGGCGGTCGTCCGCAGCGAGGGCGTCACCGCACTGGTCGCCACCCATGACACGACCCTGCTGGACCTGGCCGACCGGGTGCTGGAGCTGAGCGACGGCACGATCGTCGAGGCCTGACGGGCGGCCCCACCAGGGGTGCGGCGGCGTACGCCCGGCGCATCAGGGTTCTGTCAAAGACGTCCGCTGACCTACCCCTCGTCCCATTTGTCGGCACCGTTGGCCGTAAGGTCTACGCTGCGTACGCGGCAGTGACGGGAAGACAATAGGACCATGGCACGCGGCAAGCTTCGGATCTACCTCGGTGCGGCACCGGGCGTCGGCAAGACCTACGCCATGCTGTCGGAGGCCCATCGCCGGGTGGAGCGGGGCACCGACTGCGTGGTCGCCTTCGTCGAGCATCACAACCGGCCCCGTACGGAGGTGATGCTGCACGGCCTGGAGCAGATCCCGCGCCGTGACCTGGAGTACCGGGGCACCAGCTTCACCGAGATGGACGTCGACGCCGTCCTGGCCCGCCGTCCCAAGGTCGCCCTCGTGGACGAGCTGGCGCACACGAACGTGCCCGGCTCCCGCAATCCCAAGCGCTGGCAGGACGTGGAGGAGCTGCTGGCGGCCGGGATCGACGTGATCTCGACCGTCAACATCCAGCATCTGGAATCGCTGGGTGATGTGGTGGAGTCGATCACGGGGGTGCGGCAGCAGGAGACGGTGCCGGACGAGGTGGTGCGGCGGGCGGATCAGATAGAGCTGGTCGACATGTCGCCGGAGGCGCTTCGACGTCGTATGGCGCACGGGAACATCTACAAGTCGGACAAGGTCGACGCGGCGCTGTCGAACTACTTCCGGCCGGGGAACCTGACGGCGCTGCGGGAACTGGCGCTGCTGTGGGTGGCGGACCGGGTCGACGAGTATCTGACCGAGTACCGCAGTGAGCACCGGGTGTCGAAGATCTGGGGTTCGCGGGAGCGGATCGTGGTCGGGCTGACCGGCGGTCCGGAAGGGCGGACGCTGATCCGGCGGGCCGCGCGGCTGGCCGAGAAGGGCGCCGGCGGCGAGGTACTCGCCGTGTACATAGCCCGCAGCGACGGGCTGACCGCCGCCTCGCCGAAGGAGCTGGCCGTCCAGCGCACCCTCGTCGAGGACCTCGGCGGCACCTTCCACCACGTCGTCGGTGACGACATCCCGGCCTCCCTGCTCGATTTCGCGCGGGGCGTCAACGCCACCCAGATCGTGCTGGGCTCGTCGCGGCGCAAGAGCTGGCAGTACGTCTTCGGACCGGGCGTCGGGGCGACCGTGGCCCGCGAGTCCGGGCCCGACCTCGATGTGCACATCGTGACCCACGAGGAGGCCGCCAAGGGTCGTGGGCTGCCCGTGGCCCGGGGTGCCCGGCTCGGGCGGGGCCGGATCATCTGGGGCTGGGTCGTCGGACTGGCCGGCCCCCCGCTGCTGACGCTGCTGCTCAGCACGGTCAGCATCGGCCTCGCCAACGACATGCTGCTCTTCCTCACCCTCACGGTGGCCGCGGCCCTGCTCGGCGGCCTGTACCCGGCCCTCGCCTCGGCCGCCTTCGGCTCACTCCTGCTGAACTACTTCTTCACCTATCCGCTCCACCGCCTGACCATCTCCGACCCCAAGAACATCGTTGCCCTGGTCATCTTCATCGGGGTGGCGGTGTCGGTCGCGTCCGTCGTGGACACGGCCGCCCGGCGCACCCATCAGGCCGCCCGGCTGAAAACCGAATCGGGCATACTCTCCTTCCTCGCCGGCAGCGTCCTGCGCGGCGAGACCAGCGTGGAAGCGCTGCTGGAGCGGGTGCGGGAGACATTCGGGATGGAGTCGGCGGCCATGCTGGAGCGGGCGAGCGACGTCGAGCCCTGGACCTGCGCGGGCCGGGTGGGCATCGGGCCCGAGCTGAAGCGGCCCGAGGACGCCGACGTGGATGTGCCCATCGGCGACCACATGGCGCTCGCGCTGACCGGCCGGGTGCTGCCCGCCTCCGACCGCCGGGTGCTCGCCGCGTTCGCCGCGCAGGCGGCCGTGGTGCTGGACCGGCGGCGGCTGCGCGAGGAGGCCGACCAGGCCCGGAGGCTGGCCGAGGGCAACCGCATCCGTACGGCGCTGCTGGCCGCCGTCAGCCATGATCTGCGGACCCCGCTCGCCGGGATCAAGGCGGCCGTGTCGTCGCTGCGCTCGGACGACGTGGCCTGGTCGGAGGAGGATCAGGCGGAGCTGCTGGAGGGCATCGAGGAGGGCGCCGACCGGCTCGACCACCTGGTGGGCAATCTGCTCGACATGTCCCGGCTCCAGACCGGGACCGTCACGCCCATCATCCGCGACATCGACGTGGACGAGGTGGTGCCGATGGCGCTCGGCGGGGTGCCCGAGGACAGCGTGGAGCTGGACATCCCGGAGACCCTGCCCATGGTGTCGGTGGACGCCGGACTGCTGGAGCGGTCGGTGGCCAACCTGGTGGAGAACGCCGTCAAGTACAGCCCGCCGGAGCAGACCGTGCTGGTGTCGGCGAGCGCCATCGCCGACCGGGTGGAGGTACGGGTGGTCGACCGGGGGCCCGGCGTGCCGGACGAGGCGAAGGAACGCATCTTCGAGCCCTTCCAGCGGCACGGCGACGTACCGCGCGGCGCCGGGGTCGGACTCGGACTCGCCGTCGCCCGGGGCTTCACCGAGGCGATGGGCGGCACACTGATGGCGGAGGACACGCCGGGAGGCGGGCTGACCATGGTGCTGTCGCTGCGGGCGGCTGCCCGGGGCGGCGGTACGGCGGCAGGGCACGGCGAGAACGGCGAGAACCGCGACAACGGCGAGAACCGCGACAACGGGGAGAACCGCGAACACGGGGAGAGCGGCGAGGGCGGGGAGAGCGGGGCGCCGGGGGAGGCCGAGGCCCGGCCCGGTGACCTCGGTGTTCCCGGTGTTCCCGGTGACGCCGGGGGACCGGCGGATGTGACGAAGGCGCGGGCCGAGCGCTCGCGCACCGGGGCCGACAGCCCCGTACGACCCGAAAGGCAGGCTTCATGACCCGGGTGCTCGTGATCGACGACGAGCCGCAGATCGTGCGCGCCCTCGTGATCAACCTCAAGGCACGCAAGTACGAGGTCGACGCGGCGCACGACGGGGCCACCGCCCTTCAGCTGGCCGCCGCCCGGCACCCCGATGTGGTCGTGCTGGACCTGGGGCTGCCGGACATGGACGGGGTCGAGGTGATCAAGGGCCTGCGGGGCTGGACCCGGGTGCCGATCCTGGTGCTGTCCGCGCGGCACTCCTCCGACGAGAAGGTCGAGGCGCTCGACGCGGGTGCCGACGACTACGTCACCAAGCCGTTCGGCATGGATGAGCTGCTCGCCCGGCTGCGGGCCGCCGTGCGCCGTGCCGAGCCCACCGGGGCGGGTGAGGACGAGGTGACGGTGGAGACCGAGGACTTCACCGTCGATCTCGCCGCGAAGAAGGTCAACCGCGCGGGCAAGGACGTACGGCTCACCCCCACCGAATGGCATCTGCTGGAGGTGCTGGTGCGCAACACCGGGCGGCTGGTCAGCCAGAAGCAGCTCCTCCAGGAGGTGTGGGGGCCGTCGTACGGGACGGAGACCAACTATCTGCGGGTCTACATGGCTCAGCTGCGGCGGAAGCTGGAGGCGGATCCCTCGCACCCCCGGCACTTCATCACCGAGCCGGGAATGGGATACCGGTTCGAGAGATAGCGCGGAAGACATGATGCGGGAAATGAGGGCTACTGGGCTGTCGGTGTGCCCCGGTACCCTTCAGACATGAGTGCTGTTCCTCGTTCCGAAAAGCCGGTGGGCCGGTTCCGGCGCATGCTCGACCGGCTCTCCTCGTCGCAGGAGGACCTGGAGTCCGAGGAGCTGCGGGAGGACGCCGACATCACCGGCTGTACACGCATCTGTGACTGCCATGACCGACAGATAGTGACGGTTACTGGTACCTTGCGCACGGTCACGCTGCGACCACGGGCGGGCGTCCCGGCCCTGGAGGCCGAACTGTTCGACGGCTCCGCCGCGCTGGACGTGGTATGGCTCGGGCGGCGTTCCATCGTCGGGATCGAGCCGGGCCGGAAGATGATCGCGTCGGGCCGGATCTCGCTGAGCCGGGGCCGCCGTGTGCTGTTCAATCCCAAGTACGAACTGAGACCCCTCGGACGGGAGTAGCCGGTGACGTCGCTCGACAAGCCGACCGAAGACGCCCAGCAGGAGCAGGATTCACGGGCGGTCACGGAGGCCGCCCTGTTCGAGGCGTTCGGCGGCGTCCGCGGCATGGTCGAGACCGTGGTGCCGGGGCTGCTGTTCGTCAGCATCTACACGATCAACAAGGACCTGCATCTGTCGGCGATCGCCGCGCTGGCCGTGTCCCTGGTGCTCGTGGTGGTCCGGCTGGTCAGGAAGGACACCGTCAAGCACGCGTTCAGCGGGGTCTTCGGGGTCGCCTTCGGTGTCGTCTTCGCGATGATGACGGGCAACGCCAAGGACTTCTATCTGCCGGGCATGCTGTACACGGTGGGGCTGGGGTTCGCGTACATCATCACCACGCTGTGCGGGGTGCCGCTGATCGGGCTGGTCCTCGGGCCGGTGTTCAAGGAGAACCTGTCCTGGCGGACCCGCAATCCCGGGCGCAAGAAGGCGTATGCCAAGGCCAGCTGGGCGTGGGGGCTGATTCTGCTCGGCAAGTCGGCGATTCTGTTCCCGCTGTACTGGTGGGCGGACACGACGCAGCTGGGGTGGGTGCTTGTTGCCCTCAAGATTCCGCCGTTCCTGTTGGCTGTGTGGCTGACGTGGGTGTTCCTGGCGAAGGCGCCCGCGCCTATTGATGTGTTTGCGGAGATGGAGGCGGCGGAGGCGGCCGAGAAGGCGGAGCGGGAGGCTGCCGAGCGGGAGGCTGGGGCGCGGGTGCCTGAATAGGTGC
>NZ_JBHYUG010000146.1:0-13549 GCF_042749375.1 Streptomyces sp. NPDC059477
TAGCGCAGATCGGCGGTTTTTCGGGGGGTGTCGGTGGGGGGGGGGATGCGGGCGCGGCCCCCGCCCTGCTCGCGTGCGCGTGGGTGCCAGGCGGCACATGGATGTCCAGAGCAGAAGCACAGGCACCAGCCATGCGGGGAGGTGAGGAGCCGAGGACCGGTACACCGCCCCGCTGCCACACGACGAGCCGAGGTGACCTCAGCCCGCGTCGGGAGTGGAGCGACCCGCCCTTCGTCCACCACGGTGACGGTCGGGGCCGGTATGCCGGTGACGGCTGCGTCGATCCGGTCGCTCCTCCACCGCCGTGCTCCCGGCGGCCGAGGCCGGCCGGGTGCACCCAGTGACCCATGGACACCTCGGCGGCCTGGCCCGTCCCCCGATCCGTCCCGCCGCGAGCGCTAGGCGCTGCGGCTCGCGCGGGTGCGAGCCATGAGTTTGCCCAGTTCCCACAGGAGCAGAAGCGCGACGGCGGCCAGCAGGGCCCAGCCGAACTGCCGGGCGTTGATCTCGGTTGTCCCGAGGATGCGGCGGAAGCCGTCCATCTGGGTCACCAGCACCGCGAGGACGAACTGGGCCAGTGCCACCCAGTTCATCTGCTTGCTGTCGAACGTGGACGTCGTCAGGACGGAGTCCGTCTCGCTGCGGCATTCGAACGCGGCCACGATCAGACAGAGCGCGAAGGCGGTGAAGGCGATCGACTGACCGGTCCGGACGCTGTCGAAGTGGGCCTGACCGAGCTCGATCAGCCCGAGTAGGACGACGGTGATGGCCAGGCCGCCGAGCCCGACCGTGACCAGTACGGACCGGGTGAGCACCGACTCCCCTCGCGGACGCGGCCTGCGCCGCATCAGCCCCGGACTCTCGCGGTCGAAGCCGAGCGCGAAGCCGAACGTCGCGTTGACCACGAAGTGGATCCACAGCACCTGCGGCGGGGTGAACGGTTCGCCGGCGGCGATGTTGAAGACGGTGGCCCCGAGAAAGGTCAGGACGAAGGTGACCAGCAGTAGGAGGACGAAGCGGATGTACTTGGTGAGGTTGTCGTAGATCCTGCGGCCCTGTTCCACGGCGTAGACGATGGTCGCGAAGTCGTCATCGGAGAGGATCATGCGCCCGGCGTTCTTCGCCACGTCCGTGCCGCTGCCCATGGCGATACCGATGTCGGCGGCCTTGATGGCGGGCGCGTCGTTGACGCCGTCCCCGGTCATCGCCACGACCTCGCCCTTCTTCTTGAGCGTGTCGGCGAGCAGCACCTTGTGCTCCGGCGCGACGCGGCCCACCACACCGATGCCGTCGATACGGGCGAGCTGCTCGTCCTCGCTCATGGCGGCGAAATCGGCGCCGAGGACCGCTTCACCGGGGATGCCGAGCTGCCGGGCGATCGCCGCACCGGTCGTGACGTCGTCACCGGTCACCATACGGACCCGGATGTGCCCCGCCTGGGCACCCGCCACGGCGGCCCTGGCGTCCTCGCGGGGCGGATCGACCATGCCGACGAGACTGGTCATCCGCAGCTCGGTGACGTACGAGAGAAGGTCGCCGTCCGGGTCGAAGTCGGCCGGATCCAGATCACGGGTGGCCGCGGCCATCACCCGGTGCCCCGCGCCGCCCATCCGCTCGCTCTGCGTCCTGGCCCGCGCGACCAGCCCGGGGTCCGACGGCGTGGTCCGGCCTGCCGGGGACGCGGTGGCGGCCCGCTCCAGCACCGCCGGTACCGCGCCCTTGACGAAGCATCGGACGACCTGCCGCCCGGAGGCGTCGACCGCCGAGTTGAAGGTGGCCATCAGCTTGTAGTCCGGGTCGAACGGCAGCGTGGCGAGCCGGGGGAGCCCCTCCCGGGTGCCGTCGATGTCCAGCCCGGCCTTGTACGCGAGCACCAGCAGCGCGCCCTCGGTGGGATCGCCCACCACCTTGCCGTCCACCAGTTTCGCGTCGCTGGCCACCACGTAGGGCAGGACCGCGTCCTCGATGCCCGCGGAGGAAGAACCCGCGGCATGATGGATCTTCCCCGCGAGCCCGTAGCCCGTGCCCGAGACGGTGTACCGGTCGGTGGGACTCACCACTTCGACGGCGGTCATCTGGTTCATCGTCAGGGTGCCGGTCTTGTCCGAGTTGATCGCCGACGTGAACGCCAGGGTCTCGACCGACGGCAGTTCCTTGACGATGGCGTTGCGCTTCGCCAGGTTGAGGCTGCCCACGGACAGGATCGCCTGCGTCACGGTCGGCAGTGCCTCGGGGATGGCGGCGATGGCCAGCGAGACCGCACTGACGAACAGGACGTCCCACGCCTGGTCCCGTTGCCGTCCCAGGGCGAACATCACGACCATGGTCAGGAATGCCGCCCCCGTGATCCACAGCGTGAGGGTGTTCAGCTCCCTGGTGAGCGGCGGCACCTCTCTCTTGGTGGCCGACAGCATTCCGGAGATCTTGCCGACCTCGGTACCGGCGCCGGTCGCGGTGACGACGAGTACGCCGCTGCCGTGGGTGACCGGGGTGTTCATGAACGCCATGTTCGTCCGGTCACCGGGCGCCGGCCGGGGGCCCGACAACGTGCCGGTGCCCTTCGAGGCGGGCACGCTCTCGCCGGTGAGCGCCGACTCGTCGATTTGCAGCGCGCTGGCCTCGATGATGCGTCCGTCCGCCGCCACCTGGTCGCCGGCGGCGATGAGCACGATGTCGCCGACAACGAGCTGGTCGGCGGGGATCTCGGCCTCCGAGCCGTCCCTGCGCACCCGCGCCGTGGCCTTCATCATCGATTGGAGCGCGTTCATCGCGCTCTCGGCCTTGCCCTCCTGGCGCAGGCCCACGACCGCGTTCAGCAGGGTCAGGACGATCAGCAGGATCGCGGTGGTCCACTCCTTGATGAGCAGCGAGACGATCGCGGCGGCCAGAAGGACGAGCTGCATGTAGCTGCGGTACTGAGCGAGGAACCGGCGCCAGGCCGGGGGCCGCTTCTCCGCGGGCAGCGCGTTCGGACCGTGCGAGGTCAGCAGCTGCGCTGCCCGTGCCGCGGAGAGACCGACCGCCGGATCCACGCCCAACGCCGCCAATGCCTCCTGGGGAGTGCGCGCGTACCAGTCATTCTCCGAGGATCCAGGCTGTTCCGCCACGGAATCCGAACGCGCCGTCATCGTTCTGCCTCCGATCCATGGCCGGACGGGTGGTGCACGGGGCCGTCAGGTCCTAGCGGTGCTTCTTCCTGGCCTTCGGATGCCGGTCCGCATAAGGATCGGCCGGCGCCCCGGCGGGGGCTTCCCGTTCCAGCTCCCGTTTGGTCACGAGCAGTTCCCTGCGTGCCTTTTTCCCCACGTCGGGATACTGCGGATCGATGTCCATCAGGGTGTGCGCGAGGATCGCCGCGGCGCAGATCCGTACGAACCACTTCCGGTCCGCCGGCACGACGTACCATGGCGCCCACTTCGTGCTCGTGGCCGACAGCATCTGGGAGAACGCCTGCTGGTACTCGGCCCAGTGCTGCCGCTCCCGGACGTCGGCGGCGGAGAACTTCCAGTTCTTCTCCGGCAGGTCGATCCGCTTCAGGAAGCGGGTGCGCTGCTCCTCCTTGGACAGATTCAGAAAGATCTTCACCACCTTGAAGCCGTTGTCCGTGAGGTAGCGCTCCCAGTGGTTGATCTCCCGGTAGCGCCGCCGCCAGATGTCCGGCCCGCGGGTGTCGTCCGGCAGCTTCTGCCGGAGAAGATTCTCGGGGTGGACTCGCACGACGAGGACCTCCTCGTAGTGCGAGCGGTTGAAGATGGCGATCTCGCCGCGCGAGGGCAGCCGCCGGGCGTAGCGCCACAGGTAGTCGTGGTCGAGTTCCTCGGCGGAGGGCACCTTGAAGCTGCTGACCCGTACACCCTGGGGATTGACGCCGCTCATCACATGGCGGATCGTGCCGTCCTTGCCACCGGCGTCGAGTGCCTGGAGACAGAGCAGGACACCGTACGTGTCCTGGGCGGCCAGCCGGTCCTGGTACTCGGCCAGCAGCGACACCCCGGTGCGCAGCAGCCCTGCCCCGTCCCGCTTCTTCAGACCCGCCTTGTAGCGTGGATCGAAATCGCGGTTCAGGTGTACCTTCGACCCCGGTTTCACCCGGAGCGGCGCGATGAAATCCGCGATGCGTTCGGCTCTCTTGTCCGACATCACGATCAGTCCTTCTCTGGCCCGGCCTGGTGAAATGGGTCGTACACGGTGCTCGCCGTCCCCTCGACGGTGACCGCGTCGACCGACGACCTCCACACCGAACCGCGCGTCCTGCCACAGCCGCGGCAGGATCTCTCCCGAGCATTGTCCGCTCGCGGGGGCAAGTCCGCCCCTTGAGGCTGAGCGGGAGGCCGTCGGGGGAGACGTCGGCGCCGCGCCGGGCCGCCTGTCGCGGGGGGCTCTCCGGGCAAGTCCGCATCCCGCCGGACGTGGGCCTCGGCCGGCGGCGGACGCGGGCGCTGGAGGACCCGGGGGAGGGTGGCCGGGATGATCCCGGACAGCGGGGCGGGCTACCGTATCGTGACGCTCCTCCGGTCATGCACGGCCCCAGCAGCACCCACCCGGCAAGCGGCGGGCATCACGGCCGGCCACCATCGGGCCCGTCACCGGCCTGCTCCCGGACCACCTTCATCAGCCTCGCGAACCGGTCCGTTCGCAAGCGCGTGAACGTCTCGACCCACGCCGACTCAGCCCGCAGCACCTCACCCATGAAGGCGAAATACGCCGGACTGAGCCTTCTGCGACACCCTCTAGCGGGCCGGGCAGGTGGCCGGTGCGGAACCGGCGTCCAGGTGTGCCGGGTCGGCGGATGCCGCCGGCTTGAGGAGGGCGGTGGGGGAGTCGAAGGTCACGGTCGTGGAGAAGGCCGTTCCGCCGTTCTGGGTGCCGGTCGCCAGGAGCCGCGCATGGCCCTGCTCGTCGGGTGACTCGGGCGCGATGTCGACCCAGCAGGGGGTGTCGAACTCGACGTACCGCAGGAAGGTGCTTTCGAGGGCGGTGAGTTGCGCGTGTCCCGGTGCCGAGGCGTGCACGGCCTGGACCACGGCTTCGAGCAGCACGATGCCCGGCACATGGTCGTGCGGGTGGTCGAAGAGCACGGAGTTCGAGGTGTCCGTGCGGAGCTGGTAGCGATGCGGCTTGGATGTGCACCCGATGACGACGTCCAGCGGGTCGACGCGGTCGACCCCTGCCGGAGCGACGGGCCGCGCGGGCGGCAGCGCCGCGGCGAAGGCCCGCTCGGCGTCGGCGTACTCCCTGCGCAGGCGGTCGTAGATGGCGGGCGGGTGGGTGATGTACCTGATCTCGGCGGAGCCGAGGACCTCGCCGTCGCACACGGCCTCGATATGAGCGGTCAGCCGGACCGAGCCGCGTCGGCGCGCGGTGACATCACTGTGCCGGACGCGCAGGTGCACCTCGGCGGGTGCCTCGCGCTGCCGGAACGCCGCCGGAGCGAAGGTGTAGCGGGCGTAGTCCCACCCGAGGCGGTGGTCGAGGGGTATCTCCTGGGTCGCGTGCGACAGCACCGCGAGTGCCTGCCGGACGATCTCGACAAAGAGCATTGGGCTGGTGGCTCCGCTGCGGAGCGTGTAGAAAGCGTGGGAGTGGGGCCAGTTGAGCCGGACGGCATCGGTCTGGGGGGACTCCTCGTGCCAGTCACGGACGAAGACCTCTTCGGGTCTCGCCTTGCGGGCGAATCGCCGTGGATCGTTGGTGGGTAAGTGGGTGTGCGCGCTGCTGGGCATTGGTTCTCCCCCTTGGGACGTCGACGTGCGGAGAGTCATGTCAGCGGGAGCCTGGGCGATCAGGAGATCGAGCGAGCATGAGCAAAAATAAAGGTTGTTCTTTTCTTTGTCGAGGGATGGGCGGGCAGTCATGACAGGTCGGGTGATCAAACAGGAGCGGGCCATCCAGACGAGGGCGGCGTTGCTGCGGGCCGCCGCCGAGGTGTTCGCGGAGTCCGGCTATGCCGGAGCGAACGTGTCGGCGATGGCGGAACGGGCCGGTCTCACACTGGGCGCCCTCTACTTCCACTTCCGCAACAAGGGTCATATCGCCCGCGAGATCGTGCTGTCCCAGCCCGGCCTCGTGGTGCCCCCGCATTCCTCCACGGGACTCCAGCACGCCGTCGACACCACCCTCACCTGGGCCTACCAACTGGCCGACGACCCGGTGCTGCTGGCCGGAGCGCGGCTGGTGCTGGAACAGGAGCACTTCGTCGAGCCCGCGGAGAACACCCACCAGCAGTGGACGCGCGTGATCTCCAGCGACCTGCACGAGGCGAAACGGCGGCGCGAACTGCGGGCGGCGGCCGACGTGGAGGTGGTGTCCCGGCTGGTGGTCAACGCGTGTACGGGCGCGCAGATGCACTCCCACCTGGAGTCCAGGCGCCGGGACCTGCCCGTCCGGGTGGAGGAGATGTGGCGGTGTCTGCTCCCGGCCATCGCGGTGCCGAGCGCCGTCAGGGGTTTGCAGTTCGGCGAATCCCGCGCGAAGAGCGTGTGACGGACCGGCTGTTGCCCTGGGCTCCGCGTGGCGGCCCCCTTACGGTCTGGGCATCACCTGATCGACAGAACGGGAGAGGAAACCGTGGTGGAGTCCGCGCAGGGCCAGCTCCAGGGCAAGGTCGTCATGGTCACCGGGGCGTCCAGCGGCATAGGGGAGGCCGCGGCCCGGCTGTTCGCTGCCCAGGGGGCGGCGGTGACCGTCATGGCACGGCGTACGGACCGGCTGCACGCGCTGGTGAGGGACATCGAGGAGGCCGGTGGCCGCGCCCTGGTGACGGCCGGGGACGTGACGCTGCCGGCGGACGTCCAGCGGGCCGTGACCGCGGCGGTCACCACGTACGGCAGGCTCGACGCGGCCTTCAACAACGCGGGTTGGGGGAGTGTGGGGACACCGCTGCACGAGACGGCCGACGCCGTCTTCGCACAGATCATGGAGGTGAATGTGCGGGGCGTGTGGAACTGCCTCAAGGAGCAGATTCCGGTCATGCTGCGGCAGGGGGGCGGATCGATCGTCAACACATCCAGCACGGCGGGGTCGTTCGCGACCGGTGCCATCGCCCCGTACGTGGCGGCCAAGCACGCGGTGCTCGGCCTGACCAGGGCCGCGGCTGCCGAGTACGGCGGCCGTGGCGTGCGCGTCAACGCGCTGATGGTGGGCAGCACCCGCACCGAGCTGCTGGAGGCGGCGATGGAGCGGATCCCCCAGCTGGAGCAGGCCGCCGTGTCCCGGGCCATCCAGCACCGTCTCGCCGACCCGGCGGAAGTGGCTCAGGCGGCGCTCTGGCTCTGTAGCGATCACTCTTCGTTCGTCACGGGGGCCGGGGTGCCCGTGGACGGAGGATGCAGCGCCGTGTGAGGACGGTCGCTCGGCGGCGGCCGGCCCTCGCCGCACTCGACCGGTATCGCCTGAGGCAGGATCTGCCGCCAGACGCGGGCCAGCAGTGCCGAGTTGTCCCGTTCGCTGTCGGGGCTGTCGCGCTGGGGGAGGGTCGCCTCGGTCCCGCAGACCAGCAGCTCCGCCAGGGCCGCGACCGCCGTCGAGTCCGGCACCGGACACATCTCCGCGTCGGCCGTCGCCCGGAGGCGTTCGTGGATCAGCGGTGTCCAGACGCCCCGCCAGCTGTGCCGGGCGTCGGCGGTCTCCCGGTCCAGCCGCGCGGCGGCCCGCACCGACGCGTCCTTCTCCAGGAGTTCCACGAGGCCGAGTGTGAGTGACACGACGGACTGGACGGGAGGGTCCGGGCGGGCCCCGGTGCGGGCCACGAGGGCGCGGG
This sequence comes from Streptomyces sp. NPDC059477, assembly GCF_042749375.1. Taxonomy (NCBI): domain Bacteria; kingdom Bacillati; phylum Actinomycetota; class Actinomycetes; order Kitasatosporales; family Streptomycetaceae; genus Streptomyces; species Streptomyces sp. NPDC059477. The sequence goes on from NZ_JBHYUG010000146.1 coordinate 7,760, forward strand.
TCGCGTCGCACCCCTGTTCCCTGACGGCCGCGGACAATTCCTGCTTGGAGGAGAAGTGGAAGGTCAGTGCCCCGAGCGAGATTCCCGCGGCGCGCGCGATGCCGACGAGTGACGCTCCCGCGTAACCGCGCCGGTCGAACTCCTCGGCAGCCGCCGTCAGCAAGGCGCGACGGGTGCGACTGGCCCTCTCCTGCTTCATCGTCCCCCTCTTCCTCGGATCTTCCTCGGACTTCCTCGGAGCTACTCAGGCGCGTTGCCGCTGGTGACGATCGCCCCGTCAGACTAGCCCTGTTCGCGAGTTCAGGAAGGCGAAGAAACAAAAAAATGACTATGTTATTATAGGGTCGACTTGGCGGTCGTTGAGTCACCGGAGGGGGTCGACGGCATGGACCTGAACGTGCTCGGAGGACTGACGGCGCACGAGGAGGGAGTGCCGATCTCGCCCTCCGGGGCCTTGCCCAGGCAGGTGTTCGCCCTGCTGGCGGCATCCGCCGATCGCGTCGTCCCCGTCTGTGAGATCGCCGAGGAGCTGTGGCCGCGCGGGGCGCCCGCGCACGCCGAACAGGCCATGGAATGTCATGTCCGTCAGCTGCGCACGGACATCGGCGCCGCGCTGCGGGCGGCGGGCAGCGACCGGTCGCCCGAGGACGTGCTGGTCTGGGTGCCCGGAGCGTACCGGCTGGACACCGGCGGCGGCTCCAGCGACGCCAGGACGTTCGAGCGGGTCGCCGGAGCGGGCTACCGGGCGCTGGAGACCGGAGACCTGCACCTGGCGGGCGCCCGGCTGCGCGAGGCACTGGACGTGTGGACGGCCGCCCCGTTCACCGGAGTTGCCCAGGGACCGCATCTGCGCTGCCGGGCCGCGGCGCTCACCAACTCCTGGCAGCGGGCCGCGGACCGCTGGATCGAGGCGGACTTCCGGCTCGGACGCTGGCGCGAGCTGTGCGGCGACCTCGCCCGGGTGCTCACCCGGTTCCACTCACCGGCGCCGCTGTACGCCCAGTTGAAGGCCGATCTGGACCACAACGGCCAGGACCCCGAGGTGATCAGGCGGTATCTGCGCCGCCGCCGCGGCGCCCCGGTACTCACCGCCCGCCGCGTCGTGCTGGGCAGGGAAGGACCGTGGCCGACGGGCGGCGGCGACCGGACCCGCAGCATGGTGACCGAGCACGCCATCCCACGATTCCAGAACATCTGACATATGGAGAGCAGCCTTCCGCGTCGGCCCTGACCGAGCGGAACCCGACGCTCCCGCCGTCTTTCTGACGAACTGTCCGGCCTGCGCCGGCGGGACCCGCTCGCGGGGCGCGGGAGACCACCGCCCACGGCCGCCGCGAGGCACGGGCCGAGAGGAAGCGGCGGGTGGTCGGCGGGGAGGGGACGCGCGTACCGTCGCACAGAGCCGTGCGACGAACCTCCCGTACATCTCTCCACCTCTCCACCTCTCCACCTCTCCACCTCTCCACCTCTCCACCTCTCCACCTCTCCACCTCTCCACCTCTCCACCTCTCCACCTCTCCTCCGGCCCGCGCGACCGACGCTTTGGCGGTGTCCGAGCGGCCGGGCGGGCTCTTCGACGCACGGTACGACTCCGGACCACCAGGCCCGCCCGCCGTCGGCAGTGCCGGGGCACCCCGCTCGGCGACCGGTCCCGGCCCGCTGCTCCACCAGGCGCCGTCGCGGGTGGAGACACTGACGGGACGATTTCCGTCACCTCCGCGCACCCGGCCCCGCCGCAGCGGCCGATCATGTCCTCAGCAACCGCACAGCATTGGTGTTTGACTAGGCCGAACCTGCACTGTCAAGGTTCGACGGAGCCGCACAGCCGACGGGGGGCCAGGGCATGGTGGACGCAGCGGACATACACGGCCTCGACCTGCTCACCGTGCTCAGACTCCTGGCCGAGGAGGCGCCCCTGGAGAGCTACGAAGAACTGCTGCTGCGCGCCGGCCAGGAATGCTCCGCCGATGAGCGGCTCCGTCTCGAACAGGCCGTCAGACTGGCCTACGTCATCCACGCCGCCCAGGACCGGCGTCGCCAGCGTGAGGACGGACTCGCCGAACTCATCGACACCGCCCGCGACATGACCCGGCCGCACGACCTGGGCGAGCTGCTGTACATCATCACCCGGCGGGTCAAACGGATCGTCAACGCGGACCTCGCGTGGATCGGCCTGTGCGAGGACGACGGCAGTCTGAGCCTCCACGCCCCCGAAGGCGCGACCACGGCCGTCGTACCGGGGATGCGGCTGGACGGCGGACCGGGACACCAGGCCATCGACATGGGCGCCCCGCTGTGGACCGCGGACTACCTGCGCGACACCAGCCTGGTCCACTTCCCGCACACCGACGCCTTCATCCGCGCCGAGGGCATCAAGTCCCTGCTCGCCGTGCCCCTGATCAACGGAGACAGCGTCCTGGGCGCCCTGTTCTGCGCCGCCCGCAGCGTACGGCGCCTCTCCCCGGACGAGATCGGCCTGGTCAGCTCCCTTGCGGCGTTCGGCGCGGTGGCCATCGAACGCGCGGAGCGGCTCCAGGACGCCCGCAGCGAGGTGAGCGAACTCGAACTGGACGGCTTCCGCGCCCGCACCACCCTGGCCAGGATGGAGCAGCTCGGGGACGCGCAGAGCCGCATGATGAGCCTGCTGCTGTCCGGCGCGGATCTCGACACCGTGGCCCAGGCCGCCGCCGACGCGCTGGACAGCACCGTGCAACTGCGCGACCGCGCGGGGCGCGTCATGACGGCCACCGCCGACCTGCCGGACCTGGACGACAGCGCGGTGGCCGCGACGTCCCTGGACGCCCACGCGCAGCGCGCCTCCGTCGTGCACAGCGAGGGCACCTGGGTCACGCCCGTGCTGGCTGGTGCCGAGAACCTCGGGTTCGTCGTCCTGCGCCCCACCACGGCCCTGGTGGGGGAGGACCAGCAGATGCTGCGCCTCGTCACCCAGACCTTCGCCCTCCAACTGCTCCTGCGACGCGGTACGGCGGTGTCACAGGCACCGGTCCACGACGCGCTGTTCAACGCGCTGCTCGCCCTGCCGTCCCGCAACTCGCAGCAGGCGCGCCACCTCGAACAACGCCTGGGCGACATCGGTCTCGACCTGACCGAGCCGCACGTCCTGCTGGCCGTGCGCCCCGAGGGCGGAGGACACGGCCGCGCCATCGTGTGGGCCGCCTCCTACGCGGATGCGCACGCCGGTCTCAAGACCGTTCAGGACGACTACATCATGCTGCTGCTGCCGGGCACGGAGGCGTCGGCGATCGCGCGTTCCGTGGGCGGCGAGCTGACGGCGATGCTGGGCCGTCCCGTGACCGTGGGCGCCGCCGGACCCGGCCGGCACCCGGGCGATGTGGGGCGCCTGCACGCGGAGGCGGTGCGCTGCCTGGAGGCCCTGACCACCCTCGACGCCGCCGGGAGCACCGCGTCCCTCGGAGACCTCGGCTTCATGGGACTGCTGCTGTCCGAGGCGCACGACGTGAGCGGCTTCATCGACACCGCCATCGGGCCGGTCCTCGACTACGACCGCAAGAACGCCACCGACCTCACCGAGACGCTGGAAGCCTACTTCGCCACGGGCGCCAGCCCCAGCAAGGCCGCCGAGACGCTGCACGTCCACCCCAACACCGTGTCCCGGCGCCTGGAGCGCATCACCGCGCTCCTGGGCCCCGAATGGCAGCAGCCCGGCCGCGTGCTGGACGTCCAACTGGCCCTGAGGACACACCGGATGAGGGCGGTCCTGCGCCTCGGCTCACCGGACGTCGCCCGCTCCTGAGCCATCGGCCCCGACCTGCCCCCCGTCAGGTGACGGACTGTGCCATGCGACGTCGTGGGTTTCGCCGTCATCCATCGGCGGGCCGCGCGCGTGTCCGTGGCCATCGTCGCCCAGGGCTGTGACGGCCATCGTCTTGCCGAAATGGGAGGGAGGAGGACAGGACGGTGGAGGCCACCACCCGCCGCCAAATGCCTTCCAACGGAGCCGGGGCCCGGCTGAGTCGCTCGACCACGGTCACCCGCCCCGGCCCGCGCGACCGGGAAGCACGAGCGCCTCACCCGGCGGCACGGGGCAGCGGTCTCCGCGGGTCTGGTCCACGCCGCTGTCTGTTCGTCCATCGTGACGTGGGGCGTGCCACACCCCTCGAAGCCGCCCACGAGGCTGCCGCCCAGGAGCGGACATCCGGCTGAGCCACCCCCTGGGGGCTTCACCCGGAGGCCCCCAGGGCGATCGCCGTGTGCGCCACGGAGGCCAGTGTCATGTGGCGGTGCCAGCCGCGGAAGGAGCGCCCCACGAAGTCCCGCAGCCCGGCCCGGTCGCCGATGCGCGCGAAGTCCTCCTCCACCCGGCCGTTCAGCTTGGTGATCCGCAGCAGCGCGCCGACCGGCAGATGCGTCATGCCGGTGACCCACAGCCGGGAGGGCGGCTGCGCCGGGTTGGTCCACTCGCCCAGCAGGAGCAGACGCTGGGATCTGGCCCCGGCGGGCCCCGGCAGTGCCACGGGCATGGCGGCGGCGAGGGTCGTGCGCAGGGTGTTCCCGTGCGCCGCGTCCCGCCAGGCCACCGGGGCCCGCATGCTCTTGACGAGTTCGAGAATGCGCTGGGCGGGCAGCGAACCGGCCCGGTAGCCGGGTAGCGCCGGGTCGGCGACGGTCATCCGGGACGAGGGGCTGATCCGGGCGACGAAGTGCACGCCGCCCGCGGCCAGCCGGCCGGTCGCGGCGGAGATCCCGCCGCGCCGCAGGTCGAGCAGGACGGGCCGCCGCGGAGTGCTCCACCGCTGCACCATCTGCATGACGGCGGACACGGCGCACTCCTCCGTGCTCTCCGCCCCGAGCCCTTGGGGCACTTCGGCCTGCTCACGTCGCTCCGGGTCGTTGATCCACGGTTCGGGCAGGACCATCCGCCAGTTGACGGGCGCGCTCAGCTCGGCCGAGGCGAGCCACACGCCGAGCGCCTGCTGGCCGTGGAAGACCTGACCCAGATGGGGCGCGAAGTGCTGGTCCACGCCCACCGAGTGCTTGCCCGCCTTGGGTATGTGGATCGGTCTTATCACCCACGCCTGCGGTGCCGCGGTGTGTTCGAGATAGTCGGCCAGGGCGATGCGCAGCGGTCTCCAGTCCCAGGCGGAGGTGGAGATGAAGTGGTGCAGACTCTGTTCCACCGCCGCTCCGCCCAGATGGGCGGCGATGTTGCGGATGGATTTGCGGCCGGGCGTGGCCAGCAGACCACGCAGGTACTGCTCCGCGCGCAGTCGGCGGTCCCTGCGGCTCAGCAGGGAGAACAGGACGGTGCACAGCTCGGCCACGATGTCGTCGGACACATCGGCATCCGGCATGATGCCGTCCTGGTGAGGCACTGTCAGTGTGTCGGCAGAGCCGTCTTTCCCGGGGTTCCCGAGGATGAAAGAGTTCACGATGCTCCAGCCGTGCGGGGCGGCACTGTCGGGGTTGCCTGCTCACGATGGCTGGCACGGCCGTCCTCTCACGAGGTGATCCGGGCACCTGTTTTCCCGGCTCGGTGCGCCGACGGTCACCTGCTGCCGGTGGATGTGAACTGCGCATGTCCGTCTCTTTGTGGGAATCCGCAGGGAGCATTGCGCCGCCGCGACGGGTGGTGCCGGGACAACCGCCGGGCGGGGACCGGAGTGGGGTGCGGCCACCCCGGCCCGGGGCGGAACTCACCGGATCAGCAGGCCGCCGAGGTAGGAGGTGACGTTGCGGCGGGTCTCGGGAACGCTGTCGCCGCCGAACTTCTCCGCGACCGCGTCGGCCAGGACCAGCGCGACCATCGCC
>NZ_JBHYUG010000147.1:0-4872 GCF_042749375.1 Streptomyces sp. NPDC059477
AGCGGCCCGATCACCGTCCAGGCCTGATCAGTCAATTCATGACGTCGCACCACGAACGGAGCAACGACCAACCAACTTTGCGGACACGCCCTAGGGGCCGGGGGGGCCGCTCAGTCGGGGTAAAGACGGCGGAAGCGGATACGTTGCCGACCTGTGAAGCCGGGGCGACCAGTCGGCGGAGGGTACGAACTACCGTATTCGCGTATGGGGGAGAACGAGATTTCGGGCGGCAGCTTCACCAACGTCGTGCAGGCCGGGGAGGTCCGTCAGCTCACATTTCATGTCCCGGCACAGGCGCCGGTCCCGCGTTATCTCCGGGACCCGGGCCGCTGGCCGCTCGTCGGCGAGCTGGACGAGCTGTCGGCGGGTGTGCACCGGGCTCGCCCGGCCGAGGATGGCGGCAGACTCCCACTGTACGTGCCACGGGACATCGACGCCGCCCTGCGCGAGCGGATCCCGCTCGGCGGCCTGGTCCTCGTCATCGGCGACTCCACGGCGGGCAAGACGCGGGCCGCGCTGGAAGGCTTACGCGCTGTACTGCCTGGCCACCGGCTCCTGGCGCCCCCGGCTGGGGCCAGTCTGAGACAAGTACCGGCGGCGGTGGAAGGCTGTCAGACCTCCAGAGTGGTGGTATGGCTGGATGACCTGGAGAAGTACGTGCTCCAGGACGGACTACCCGAAGTCCTCGCTGATCTGGTCCGCATGGAGATTCCGGTCGTGGCGACCATGCGGCTCAAGGCATACGAGACGTTCACCGGGGACCAGGACAGCGGGATCAGTTCACAGGTGCTGAGGGCCGCTGAAGTCTTCGACCTGGACCGTCTCTGGAGCAACGCCGAACTGTCCCGCGCGGCAGAATGCGAAGACCCCCGCGTCCTCGACGCACTGGCACATCATGGCTCCTTCGGGGTGGCCGAGTACCTCGCGGCCGGACCGGCACTCCTCCAGGAGTGGCGGCGAGCACGCCGCATCCATGGACACGCACGCGGTGCCGCCCTGGTCGCAGCAGCCGTCGATCTCGCCCGCACAGGTCTCCGCGGCCCCTGGCCACGCGCCCTGCTCACCGAGCTCCACGAGCACCACCTCGACCAAGCCGGCGGCCCGGTGCTGCGCCCTGAATCGCTGGATGAGGCATTCATCTGGGCATCGCGTATCCGCGGCGGGGTCACCAGCCTGCTCCTGCCGGCACGGGGCGATACCGGAGCGGAAGAACGATGGGCGCCTTTCGACTACCTCATCGACCATACGGATTCACCGATCCCGGACCGGGTCTGGGAAGCGTCGCTGGTCCATGCCGCAGACAACGCCGACCTCGGCGCCATCGGCCGGAACGCTTTCAATGTGGCTCCCCACGTCGCTGAGCAGGCTTTGCGCCCACTGGCAGCAAGCGGTCGCCCCACCAGCACGTTCAATCTGGCCCTGCTTCTCTACCGTCGGGGCGAAATGGCGGAGGCCCGCCGGCTGTGGGCTCTTGCCGCGAGCGCCCGTCACGGCCGAGCGGCTCTGCGGCTCGCCCTGATGACCGGCAAAAGCGGTGAGCTGGCGGAGAGCCGGGAATGGTGCACGCGTGCCATCGCGTACGGCCCCGCGGACATTTCCGAACGGGCGACGCGACTGCGTGATGCCGTGGACGCGGAGAGCTAGGCCGCCCCGCGCGCCGACCGGGGAGCAGATTTCTTAACCAGCATCTTTACCCGCAGTTGATGTTGTGCTGTGTCAGGGGGAGGCTGGCGGCTGGGAAGGGTTGACGCGGTGGGCGCGGGCCAACACCGGCCCTCGGGGGGGCGTTGCTGCCGGTCCCGCCAAGAGCGCTGCCACATCCACCCGGTTCTAAGGGGAGGCGTCTATGGGGCGCCGGGGTGGGCCGAAGCCGTCTCTGAGGCAGGGAGTCGAGGACCTGCTGGTCCGCATCGCGTGGAAGCTGGGGAGGTGGCTCAAGGGCTGACCTGAGCCTCAACCTACGAGGCTCAGGCCGGTCTCCTCGCATACGTCCAGCATCGCGGTGCCCACGGGCGCCTTGCGGCCGGTGAGGAACAGCGGGCCGCGGGGGCGCCCGGTGATCAGCTCGAGAAGGGCGCCAACTGCGCACTGAGCGGCGGCTCGTGGTACTCGCCCTACGACGACACCGTCTTCGACCAGGCGCGCGCCCTCGACATCGACCACCTGGTCCCGCTCGCGGAATCATGGGACTCCGGCGCCTCGGCCTGGACCGCCACAGAACGGCAGGCATACGCCAACGACCTCGGCGACGACCGCGCACTGATCGCGGTGTCCGCCACCTCGAACCGGTCCAAGGCCGACCAGGACCCCGCCACCTGGCAACCCCCCGCCACCGGATACCGCTGCACCTACGCCACCTTCTGGGTGGTGATCAAAACCCGCTGGCAGCTCGCGATCGACACCGCCGAGCAGACCGCCCTCACCGACATCCTGAGCGCCTGCCCGAACACTCCGGTCGACGTCACTCCCGCCCGCTGAGCACAGGTCCGGCCCGTCGCCACGGGGGACGGACGACGGACCGGACCTCCACCATGCCGCAATCGGGGATCTCCGCGCGACTGCGCAGGCAGAGATCGTCCTCCGACTGGGCTCATGCCGTCTTTGACGGTATGTCGGCAGTTCTACTCTCTGAGCCGGTGTCGTCGTTGCATCACGGCTGGCGGGTGCTGCTGTCGTCCGCTGTCCCAGGCGGCGGCTGCCGGACGGGCCCGGGAGACTTCAGGCACGGCGCGGGGCGCTATGCGACACCCTGTTCCCAGGAGCCACAGCCCCAGTAGATCTCGTCAGCGAAATCACCGATGCAAGCACGGACCCGTACGGTTGTTCCCTCCGCGACGTTGTACGACTCGACGCTCTCGTCGCCAACACCCTCACTGGCCCAGACCACGACCTCGGGCGCGCTGTCACCCCTCACGGTCCCCAGCAGTACGGCGCTGTGGCCATCCCGGCATACGTCCCCGACAAAGAACCGGTCTCCGTCGTGAAGGAAGCGCCCCTGTGAACCGGTGTCACTGGCACCGTTGCAGCCGGCCGAGTAGCCGAATGTGAGACTGCTGTGATTGCCGGCCGCCGCAGGAGAGGCAGAGAATCCCAGCGCTAGCGCGCACACGCCGCCCATGGCGGCCAGACGCAGGGCTGAGCCAGAGAAGACGCGCATTCACCTGTTCCTTCCACGATCAGTGAATTCCAGTTCGCACTGTGCCCAGGTTGCCGGATCCGAGTCTGCGCGAAAAGGGCAGAAAGCGGCCATCCCCGGCATCGGCCTCTCCGACCCCATTTGGGGCGAACTCCTCGGACCCGCCTGGTCCATGGAACTCAACATCGGCGCTGAAGACCCGGTCGACTCGATCATGCGCCATATCCGCGTATCCAGCGACGATGTCCTCACCCATGTCTTCAGCCTCGCTGAAGCGCCCTGCGCTGCGAGTTCCTGGACTGCGCCAGAGGAGACCTGATCACCCCGCTGGAAACGTCCGGATGGCACGTTCCAGGAGTACCGTGACCGCATGCTCCGTGCCTGTCACTGAAGGCCGGGGCGCGGGGCGACACCCTCCGCAACGGCGGAGGCGATCAACGCCACGAGGTTGCCGGTCCAGCAGTCAGACTCCTTGGTCGCGACCTCGACACCACAGCCGCTGCATACGAGGTTGGGGCCGTCCTGGCCGGCGAGTCCGCAGCAACCAGAGAGACGCCGGGAATCGGGGTGCAGCGCAGTCCCCGGAACGTCATCCGGGTGAAAGATCAGCAGACTGGCATTGAAATTGACCTTGAAGGTCCCCTGGGCCATCCGGGGCGAGACGACCTCATGGCCCACCGGCGGCTCCGGCCCTCTCAGCGGTTGCCCCGGAGCCACCTCCCCGGTCAAGGGCTGCTGACAGATGCCGCAGTGAAAGACGGACATGCGGTCTCCCCCCCTTGCCTCCCCACGAGGAGAGGTATGAGCGCCTACAGCGGTCACGCCGCTGCCGTGTTCCGCCACGCGGCGGTGACAGATCCTTCCTCCCAGTGCCACCACCCCTTGGCCTCTCCGTGCTCCAAGAGCTTCCGAATCCGAGGCAGGTCCGCATCAGGTGGCACGTCGAGCGCCACCATGCGGAACTGCTCGATCCCTTCGCCAGTTGTGCCGAGCCGGTGAAAGGCCTCCAGCACGGTCCGCCGAGCGGCACCGGACCCGCTGTCCTTCATGACGATCATCCGGATGGTGCAGTTCTCTGAAGCCCGCACCGTCTCGCCGGCCCAGTGGACGCCTTCGGCGTCGAGCTCCACCCGGATGATGTCGCCGATGGCGATTCCGCGTACGAACCAGGGAGTGTTGTCCAAGCGGACGGTGCCGTCGCCGAGGTCCACCGCCCACAAGCTTTCCACGCCAGCCGGCGGCCAGCCGTCCCCGTCCGCCTCCAGGCGGAAGTGGACCTTCACGTGGTCGTCCCTGGTCTCCGTCACCGCACCATCTTCCACAGCCACGGCCATCGTGGGAAACGATCACCTCGCGAACGGGAAGCGATCCTCCATGGACGAGGAACTGGCCCCAGCCCGCGGGCCCGTATGCATTTGCGCGTCCGCGCGCGCGGTCCAAGGCCGACCAGGACCCCTCCCCTGGCACCCCCCGGCCACCAGCTATCACTGCACCTACACCACCGACTGGGTCGCTATCAAAACCCGCTGGGGACTTGCCATCGACACAGCCGAGCAGACCGGCCTCGCCAACATCCTGAGCACGTGCCCGAACACGCCGGTGAGTGTCGTCGTCTTCACCCGCTGAGTACAGGTCCGGCCCGGCGCCCCGGGGGGTTGTCCTCCGGCCGGTCCTCCACGTAGGCGAACCCCGGAGCGGGGCGCCGAGGGCAAACCACCCGGTCGGGCGATCCGTGA
>NZ_JBHYUG010000147.1:4882-13380 GCF_042749375.1 Streptomyces sp. NPDC059477
CGCCCCCCACCCCGGGGGTTTTGTCTCCTTTAAAACCGCCCTTCACAACGGCCCGCCCCCCCCCCGGGGGGGTGGGGCGGGGGCCCCCCACCTCCACGATGCCTCACCCGGGAGCGGGGCGCCATGGTCAACCCACGCGTACGGACGATCCGTGACCGACGGTCCGGTGGAGCATGGCCACAGCTCCGGCAGTCGCCAACCAGGACTGGGCGAGGTGCCCCTCGTTCACCTCGCCCGGAGCCAGGTCGACAGCCGTGTCCCGGGGATACGCAGCTGGTGGTGGGCGAGGCCGCTGAAGGACAGGCCGGGTATTTCCGGGCCGTCTGTCCGGTGCGGGGTCACGGCCGGGCAGAGAACTTGGTGAGATTGCAGGCAGCAAGGAGCAGGGCTTCTTGTCTGCTACTGGATTGTGCTGTCCCAGTCTCGGCGGGGAGCGGTCATGGTGTCGCCGGTGCTGGTGAGGTTCCACAGGGCTTGGCGGGTTCGGCCGTCAGTTGTGGTGCCGTAGTCGTAGAAGATGGCCATGTCGGTCTTGCCGTCGCCGGTGATGTCACCGGAGAGGGGCTGGCTGGCGTCCCAGCTCCAGCTGGTGGGGTCGCTGTCCCAGATGATCTTGGGTGCCTGGAGGGCGGTGCCGGTGCTGGTGAAGGCCCAGAGTCTGGTGCGGTTCTTCCCGTCGATCAGCCCGTTGTTGTAGAGGACGCCGATGTCGGTCTTGCCGTCGCCGTTGTAGTCACCGGAGGTGACCTTGCTGGAGTCCCAGTTCCAGCTCATGGTGCCGCTGTCCCAGGCAACGGTCGGCGCGTTGAAGGTGGTGCCGGTGCTGGTGAAGGCCCACCACAGCCTGGAGTGGTTCTTCCCGTCGGCGGTCTGGTCATAGTCGTACAGGACGGCGATGTCGGTCTTGCCGTCGCCGTTGTAGTCGCCGGAGGTGACCTTGCTCAACGCCCAGGTCCAGCTGGTGGCGCCGCTGTCCCAGGCCACGCGCGGGGCACGGAACGTCGTACCGTCGCTCTTGAATACCCACAGGCTGCTCTGGGCGCGCCCCTGGGCATCCTTGCCGTAGTCGTACAGGGCCGCGACATCCGACTTGCCGTCGCCGTCGAAGTCGCCGTCGACCACCTGGGCCTGCTGCGGCAGGGCCCGGACCTGCTGCAGCCAGGCGTTCAGGTCGTCGGTGCGGGTGCTGATGGCTCCCTTGCGTACTTCGGAGGTGTCGGTGCCCCAGCATCCTCCCTGCCAGGACTTGCTGTTGACGCCGATGAGCTCGGTCTTCCCGTCCTTCTCCCGGAGGAGCGGGCCGCCGGTGTCGCCGGCGCAGAGCGCGTTGCCGCTTTGTCCGGTGATGGCCAGTTGGTTGGTGTCGACGCCGTCGACGGTGAAGGAGCCGGTGTGCAGCTTCATCGGCGACCATTCCGTCGCGGTCCGTCCGAAACCCGCTGCCCTGACGGTGTCTCCGGTGGCGGGTGGCGTGGTGGCCAGGGTGACGGGGGTGATGCCCTGGGCAGGTGCTGCGAGTCGCGCCATGACCAGGTCGCGCCCCGGGGCGGGGACGAGCTCGGTGACGGTGGTGATGTGCCCGCCGGTGGACGCGAGGTCCCCGCGGCCGACAGTGACTGTGACCGGCTTGGTCGGCGGGCCAGCCGGAGGTGTGGTCCCGGCGGCGGGGTTGTCCACGAAGCAGGAGCCGGCGGAGATGACCCACTGGGGGTCGACGAGTGTGCCGGAACAGACGCGGTCGCCGCTGCCGATGGCCAGGCGGGCGGTGAAGGCGTAGCTGCCGGAGGCGGCCGGGCTGCCGGAGGCGGCCTGGGCCGGAGCGGCCGTGAGAGCGGAAGCGACCACGGTGGCTGCGAGCAGTCCGCTCGTCAGGGCCGCGCGGGTGCGGGGTCTGTGCATGGAGGGACTCTCCGAGGAGGCGAGAGGCGCGTGCCGGGCAGCCGGACGGCTGTCACTGGCAGCTGGAACTGGGCGAGGGTGGTGGAGGGGAAGGTCAGGCGGTGACACGGAGTTCGATGAGCATCGTCGGGTCGCCGGAGGCGCCGGCCTCGCCGTAGCCGGTGAAGTCGTTGGCGGGCGCGTTGACGACGGTGGTGGTGCCGTCGTCCTCGCGGATGGTGGTCTTCACGGGATCTGCCGATGTCCAGATGCCGTATGCCTGCGGGATCTCAAGCGTCAGGAAGGCGGGCTTCGCCGCGACGTCGAAGCAGAACTGCTTCTGCCCGGTCCGGCTCTGGATCAGGATGTCCTCGGTGCCGTCGCAGGCGGTCATCAGCATGTGACCGTCGCCGCGCTTGAGAAGAGCGCCGGTCTGTTCCTGGATCTGAGCTGCTCCGGGGTAGTTGAAGTCCTCGACCGCATAGGGCATTTCGCCGGCGGCCGCGACCGCGGACGCCGACGTGGTGCCGTTGTCGGCGTAGGCCACACCAAGCGTTGCCGTAAATGCCGCAAGAACCGGAACAGCAATGCCCAGCAACTTTCTGCGCGCACGATTTATCACCAGAATGATTCCTTTCAGTAGAAGACAGGAGGGAAGATATTCAGGCCCTGGGGGCCGCAGTAAAGGCTGCACCAAGAACGGGTGCAGTTTAATTCGTGATGCACAGCCCATCCAGAGCTTACTCACGGTTCATTCATCTGGCACACAACTTATGTGCACCTAATGGCTGCATTATATCGGCGTAAAGCTCCGCATTCTTCTTTCAATCAGGCGAAGTGCCACATGAGTGGATCATGGATGATAGAGGTGATGATCTTGGTACAGGCCCATGAACAGGTAGACGCCGTGTACATGACATAAATGAGAGGAGTGGGTCAATCCTTTGTGACTTCTGATCCCGTGGCTGGGAACCGGTGTACGATCAAGCGGCTCCGAAGGTGCTGGAATTCCTCGGAATGGCTGCCTAATTCCCTATTGGGGCAGGCCGAAAAAGGACTGAACTCTCGCGTCCCTCCTGCGATTTCCGTGCTTTCGAAATAAATATCTGTCAAAGAAGGGGAGTCTCCGAGTGAGACGGCGTATAGTCTCTCGGGCTGTTGGCTCGGGAGCGCTGAGACGGTTCTCAGGGACCAAACGGGCTTTGCGGATACTGCTGTCCGCAGGCATGCTGTCCGGTCTGCTGGGGGCACCCGTCGCCGTGGCGGTGGAGCCGGTACCGCTGCCTGCGGACGTGCGCAGCGACATCGTCGGTTACTGGGAGACCGGCGGAGCCGGTCTCAAGCTCGCCGCCGAGCAGGCGCTGCTCGGCGGCGACGAAGCGATCCGCAAGTTCCTCGACGAAGCGGAGTCCATCCAGTACGACGACAACCTGGTCGAGACCGCGCGACTGGTGATGACCGGCGGTCCCGGTATGCGGCAGGCCGCCAAGACGGCGATGCTGAAGTCACCGGCCGAGCTGGAGACGTTCCTCCTGTACGGCTATGAGGAGCCGCTCGACGAGGACCGCACGGTTGAGATCGCCCGTCTGATCACCCTGGGCGGCCCGGGTGTGCAGGCGGAGGGCAAAGCAGCCCTGCAGGGCACCTTCGACGACCGTGAACTCTTCCTGGAGTCGGGCCAGTACACGGCACGCGAGGACGACAACAGTGTCGAGGTCGCCCGCCTCGCCACCCTCGGCGGCCCCAACGTGAAAGCCGCTGCCAAGATCGCGCTGCGCGGTACGGCCGAGGACATGGTCGAGTTCCTGGAAGTCGGGCAGTTCATCGCCCGCGACCGCGACCAGGAGCACTCCACGATCGCCCAGCTGATCGAGCAGGCGCAGCAGGCCGGCAAGCAGGCCGAGGACGCCCGCAAGCTGGCCGAGGAGTCATCGGAGAAGGCGGTCGAGGCGTCCCGGCTGGCCAAGGAGGCCGCGCAGAAAGCGGCCAAGGAGACCGAGGCCGCCAAGGACGACTCCAAGACGGCTGCGGTCAAGGCCAGGCAGGCCGCGGACGCCGCGCGGGGCGCGGCCGAGGCCGCGCAGGAAGCCATCGGGTCGGCCAACGCCGCCAACCGGGCCGCACGGCGGGCAGCACTGGCCGCCGCGCAGACCGCCTCGGCGGCCGCCGCAGCCGCGGAAGCAGCGAACAAGGCATACAAGGCGGCCATCGCCGCTGCCCTCGACGAGGCCGACGCCAACGCCGCGAGGCAGGCCGCCAGCGAGGCACGGGCCGCAGCGGAGGCCGCCAAGACGTCGGCGGTCGCTGCCAACAACGCGGGCCTCGCCTCCGCGGCTGCCGCCGTTGCTTCCGACGCGGCCAAGGGAGCCTCCGGCAACGCTCGCGCGGCAGCCGACGCGGCCGATGAGGCCAACCGCCACGCGGACGCCGCCGGCCTGCATTCCAATGAGGCCCGCCTGGCAGCCGCCGAAGCACGGCGGCACGCCGACGCCGCCGACGCGGCCGCCGACCGCTCCGCCGACCTGGCCCGCCGCTCGGCCACCGCTGCCTACGGGGCCCGTGACGCCGCCAACTCGGCAGCGGCACACGCCGACAAGGCCGCCGGCTATGCCGACGAGGCCGCCGATCACGCAGGGGACGCGGCCAGATACGCCGCCGCGGCCAAGAAGAACGCCGAAGGCGCCAAAGCCGCGGCCGACAGTGCGAGCGCGGCGGTGGCCAGGGCGAAGGTGACCTCCGCACTGGCCCGGGAGTCCGAAACGGCCGACCTCCAGACCCGCACGGACGCGGCCATCGAGCGTGCCCGCTCGATGAAGACCGGCTCCGAAGCATCGATCTCGGCCTCCGCCGCCACCCAGGTCGGGGCACTGTCCCTGAACGACACCGCCACCGAGCTGGCCCTGGAGGCCGCGCGGCCCGACGTCGACGTCCAGGCCACCGCGGCCAAGGGCCGCGAGCTCGCCATGCAGGCGATGAAGCTGCTCGGCCCCTGGCACCAGGAAGCCGCCGCCCGCGCCCTCTCCGGCACCGACCAGGACGTCCTGGACTACCTGCGTACCCGCTGGAAGGAGGCCAACCACAACGACGTACGCCAGCGTGTCGTCGTCCTGAGTTCCCAGAGTCCCTACGCCTCGGTCCGCACCGCGGCCGCCGAGGTTCTGGCCGACGGTACCCCGCAGCAGATCGAAGCCTTCCACGCCTCGGGCCAGTACCAGGCCGGACACGACGACATGAGCGTCGCCGTCGCCCGCCTCGCCCAGACCGGCGGCCCCGGCGTCAGCAACGCGGCCAAGGCGGCACTCGCCGACGGAAACGACAGAACTCTCGCGACGTTCCTGCACATCGGCCAGTACGCCCAGCGCCTGGACGACGAAACGGTCATCACCGCCCGCCTCGCCGAGACCGGCGGCCCCGAAGTCCAAGCCGCCGCGAAGATCGCTCTCGCCGGACCACCGGAACTGATCCACGAGTTCGTCAGCACCGGCCAGTACATGGCCCAGCGCAAGGACGACCTCGCCACCACCCACATCCACCAGGTTCAACGGCTCCTCGCCGAAGGCTCCTTGATCGCCGCAAAGGCACAGGAGAACGCCTGGCACGCAGCCGAGGCCGCCGCAACGGCCCAGAACGCCGCCGACGAAGCCGCAGCCGCCTCCGCACAGGCGAAGAAGTCGGCCGAACAGGCCAAGCAGCACGCGGCGGACGCCAAGACGTCAGCGGATGCCGCAGCACAGAGTGCCGCCGACGCAGCAACATCAGCGGCCACGGCCCGCAGCGCCGCCGAACGCGCCGGCCAGGACGCCGCCGCCGCCGAGGCATCCGCCGCCGACGCGGAATTCTCCGCCTCCTACGCCCGCTACTCGGCGCAGAAGGCCGATGACGCCGCCGACCAGGCCCGTGCCTCGGCCATTGCCGCCGGCAAGAGCGCCGCCGAGGCCGAAGCGGATGCCAAGCAGGCCTGGCAGGTCACCCGCGACCTCGCCGAGAAGGAGATGGAGGAGGCCCGCCGGCAGGCGGAGGAACAGCGCAAGGCAGAGCAGGGCAGTTCGCCTGACCACTTCTGCATGGACCTCCTTCCCTTCGACACCTCGCGCTTCCCGATCAACACCGTCATCTGCGACGACGGAGCGATCGACAGGATCTGGGGGGTGATAAGGGACCCCGGTACGTATGAGGCGATCGTCTGGGAACTGTCGGGTCTTGCCGACATCGAGGCATGCATCGACAAGCCCACCGGCGCCGACTGCACGATGGCCGCCGTCGGGGCCACCCCCTGGGGCAAGCTCAAACTCCTGACGAAGATCGACAACGGCATCGACGCCCTCAAGGGCGGGCGAGCCGCCCGCATGTCGGCTTCCTGTCTGACCTCAGCAGCGCACAGCTTCCCGGCCGGCACCGAAGTTCTCACGGGCGACGGCACCAGCCGTCCCATCGAGCGCATCGAGACCGGCGACCTCGTCCTAGCGACCGACCCCACAACGGGAGAAACCGGCCCCAGGAGGGTCACCGGCACCATCCACACCCCCGACGACCGGAACTTCACCGACGTCACCCTCGCCGACGGCTCCACACTGACCTCCACCAGCAACCACCCCTTCTGGTCCGCCAGCGACCAGACATGGAAAGACGCGAGCGAACTCGCGGCCGGCGACTCCCTGCGCACCCCGCAGAACAGCACAGCGGCCGTCGTCGAGACTCGCGGCTGGCAGGGCCTCCAGGACGCCTACGACCTCACCGTCGACGACCTCCACACCTACTACGTATCCACCGGCACCACCAACGTCCTCGTCCACAACAACGACAACCCATGCCCCAAATGGGTCACGGACATCTTCGATAGACTGCCGCCGTACAAGAAAACATTCGGGGAGATACGCGACCCGAGCGGAAGAGAAATCACCGGATTTGGCGGGGATGACCTGCGCCAGATGATGAGCGGCGAGCACGACGACTGGTTCAAGAAAGCGAACACGCTGCTTCAGACCTCGAAGCTTCCACCCTGGGGACCGAAGGGCATATTTCCGAATTCCTCTCACGTCGAGCCGAAGTATGCTGCCGCAATGAAAGAACTAGACATCAAGCATTCCGTCGTTGTCATCAACAACAACAACGGCGTATGCAAAAATACGATGAATTGCACAGATGCCGTGGAGGCGATCCTTCCCGTCGGTTCAACTATGACCGTATACTATCCGGGTGCCAGCATTCCGATCACAATCTTCGGGAAGAGGACCGAACCGTAGGAATAGTTTCACGCGAGGACGTTGCAAGGTGTAGCGGTTATGTCCTTCGCTGGGAGTGGTCCTGCAGGCGGACCGGTAGGGCCACCCCCCCCGGGGGGGTATATATCCAACATTCACAGAAAGAACTTGCCGTGTGGTACGAATATCAAGTGGTAGCTGATTCGGAGCGCCCGCAATGGGATTGGGTCCCGTTTAAAAATGTGGGGCCTTTGAGATTCGGCCAGAGCGCCCAAGAAGTGGCCGACGCTCTAGCTGTGCCTCTCAGTGGATATGATCCGAAGTCCCGGTGGGCTTCGTTCACTGGGAAAGGTATCGATGCCTATTTTCATGAGGAAAAATATGGCCTGGCAGCAGTAGCGGTTAATTCATTTCGTGGCCCTCAAGTCTCATACAACAACGTTCGCCTGGTAGGGCGGCTCCCCTCCGAAATCACTCCTTGGATCGAAGAGACCGGCGAATCGCTCGAAGAATTGCCTCCTGGCCTGAGTGGCCTACGCATCGCGACGACCGGTGACCCTGGACTGCCCGGTATCGGCCTGGTAATGCGCTGCCAGCACAATGGCGACTATGCCCGTACCCGACCCCTGTTTGTCGCGCGGGACTGGGCTGTAGGAAGCATGGACAGCTGGGAAGGGCCCATCCCGTCAAGGGAATGGGGGATCTTCTGACCTTCACTGGTAAAAGGCGAGGGAGAGGTCGATGATCGTCGAATATGGATCGATGGTGAGATGATACGAGTCTCCACAGTTCAGGAAGTGGAGATCGCTATCGGCCGGGCCTTGAACGAGCTGGAATCCGAGAGGAAAGTTCCACTCGGATTCAATGCGGGGAGCACCGGAGCCTTTCATGTTTTCGACCTTCCGGAAGGGGAAAAGGCCCCAGCTGTCGCCGAGAGTTCACTGATCGTCGGAGTGAACCGGGAAACTGGCTATGGGGGGATGATCTGGTGGGGCGAGGTGATTGCAGAAGATCCGGACCAGTTTTACTGGATGTCGCGCGGCAAGAATCCCCCTTCCTTTGACCCGCGCGTTACGGCTGATGCCGGATATCCATTGTGGTACCAACCGCGCAACGTCGTACCACTGGAAAGAGTTGAAGCCGCCCTCAAAGAATTTTGCTTCAACCAAGGAATGCGGCCTACGGCCGTAGACTGGGAACCCAGCACAGCGAACGGTCAGCCACTGGACTCTTGACAAACTCAGACCATCTCTCGACCCCCATCCCCGACCCGCCGGGGGGGGGGGGTAGGGGGGGCGGGGGGGGCTCCGCTGGAAGGGGGGGGGGGGGGGGGGGGGCGGGTGCGGGTCCTTGGGGGGGGGCCGTGGGGGGCCCCCCCCCGGTCGACGTCGCCCAGCAGCGAGGGATCGCTCTCCATCG
>NZ_JBHYUG010000148.1:0-12222 GCF_042749375.1 Streptomyces sp. NPDC059477
GGCGGGGTCACGCGGCCCCGCGGGGGAAAACACACAGGTGGGCGGGAGCGGGGGTGGTGGGGGGGGGTCGCGCCGGCCCCCGCGGCGGCGGCGGGCGGTGACGGGGACGGTGACGTGGTAGCCGTCGCCCCTCAGGTCGGCGGCCAGGCCCTGGGCGATGCGGCGGGCCTCGGCCTCGCCGAGGCCGGGCAGCTCCCGCAGCAGCCGGGCGGCCAGCACCGGGACCACCGCCTCCGGCACCCGTCCGCCGCGGGCCGCCTCCCGCTCCGCGCGGGCCAGCGCGGCATCGATCGCCTCGGCCAGCAGCGGCACCGTCACCGTCCACGACGGATCCGTGGTCCCGGGCCCGAGCAGCTGCACCAGCGTGCCGCGCAGCTCATGCCCGGCCAGCCGCCGCACGTTCGGGTGGCGCAGCACCGCGTCGATGATCCGGATGCGGGAGATCACCGGCCCCCTCCCGTCGTGCGCATCGGGATGGCGCGCAGCTCGGCGCGCGTGCGGGCGAGGACCGCGCACCGGCCCGGGCACCACCAGCGCGCACCAGCACCGTCACCCGCAGCGGCGACCTGGACCATCCCGGCCGCCGGGGGCTGCCCGGTGGTGGCCTCGCTGCCGCAGCCGGGCGCCGTGCACCACGTGTACGGCGCCACCTCGGCGCCGGTACGGGTCTTGCCGGTGAGGCCGCCGTTCCAGGCGTGCCGGGCCGCGCGCTGTCCCTGGGATGTCTCGGGCAGCCGGGGGCGCTGCGCGCGGGGGCGGGCGGTCACCGCGTGCCCCGGTGGGCACCGGCCCGGCGGCGGGTGTGCCGCCGCCGGGCGCGGCGCAACGCGGCACGCACCGCCGGCGGCATGTGGGCTGCGGTCGTGCGCACCGGGTGATGGACCAGACCCGCCACGTCCGCGGCGGTCCGTTCACCGGCGCTGGTCTCGAAGAAGGCACCGAGCAGCAGAGCACCGGCGACGACCAGGCCGAGAACGACGGGCACACCGAGCCAGGCAGCGGCGCTCACCGCGCATCACCGCCCTGCTCGTCCACGTCCAGACCCGCGCGGATCCACTTCGCGGCGGCGGCGACTGTACGGGCCGGTGCATCCTCGTTCGTACGGCCCCAGTTGAACCGGCCGTACTTCCCCGGGCTGGGCAGCGCGACCGCATGCCACACGGTCCCGCCGCGCTTGCCCCGCCCCTCGGAGATCGCGCCGACGACGTCGGCCTCGGCCGGGCGCTTCACACCCTTGCCGGTGACAAGGAAGTCGAACGGCTCCTCGGCCCTGAGGTGGCCGATCCTCAGCCGGGGCTCACCCGGCCACAGCAGCAGCCCGGCCATGCTGCGGGCAGGCATCCCGTAGCCGTAGGCCGTGGTCGCGGTCGTCCCCTGACGGGTCGACGCGTCCTCGCCGCGGACGACGAGGGCGGCCTGGCAAGACGGGCACACGATCCGCACCGTGGTACGCGGGTACCGGTCACCGTGACCGCAGTCCTCGTTCGCGCACGCGTGCGCCTCCCCGCCGCGGCGGCTGCGGTACTCCCCGGGATCCGTACGGAAGTCCACCAGCCAGGACGGCCGCTTGCAGCCGACCAGATGCCAGGGCTCATCCCAGCCGAGATACGTCTCCAGAACACTCGTCACCAGGCACCGCCCTGGCCGGCGTCCGCGCGCTCGTCGGCAGCCGTGGCGTCCTCGCGGCAGGTGCAGTCCCGGCCGATCCCGGACGCGTAGGAGCACAGGGCGTCGTGGCCACCACGAGGCGGCCACCCCTCCACCCCGGCCCCGGGCGCCTGCTGATGGGGGTCGACGGCGGCGGCCTGGTCGTCGGCGGCCAGCTCGTCACCGGCGCGCGCCATCGCGGCGGACACGCAGCCGGGCGAGCAGTACCAGCGCGGGCCGTCCCCGATCCCGGCGACCTCCAGCCGGGCCCAGCCGATCCGGGCCGGACCCGAGGCACCGTAGCCGTCGGGCGCACCACACCCGTCCGTGGGGCACGGGCCGTCGACGTCGACAGGGTCGGGGACCAGGAGCGCGGCGAGCGCCGCCCGCTCCGTGCCCTCGACCAGCAGGTCCGCGCGCCCGCCGTACGACGAGGTGCAGCGGACCACCACCCGGGGCGGGGCCCCGAGGCCGGGGACGCTCACACCGTCCTTCAACCTGAGCGTCATCGGCAGGCCGTCCAGCGCGGTGGTGCCGTACCCGGCAGCAACTGCGACATCGGACACCAGCAGCACCTGATGACCGGGACGGCCCTCACATAGGCGCAGGACGGCTTCACGCTGCTCGCGCGCAGCTTCCGCCGCAGCCAGCTGCTCCCGCGCCTGGGCGAGTTCGGCGGCGTGCTCGGCGTGGGCCTGCTCCCGCGCGGCCGACACCGCGGCCTCCACGCTCTCAGGCTGGAAGAGCAGCCCGGCTACGCGCTCGGCCGCGGCCAGCTGCGTGCTCGTCGCGCCGCCGTCCTCGATCATCGTGGCGTCGATGACCGCGGCGGCGGCCTGCTCGGACGTCACGGCCGACGGCTGGCCGGATGGTGCCGCTGGGGGCATCGCCCCGGGCGGGGCGGTCTGGAAAGATTCGTACAAGGTGATCCACTCCTGAGTTTGGGTTGGGTGTGGATGTGCCGAGGGGCCGTTGCCTGGGTGGAGCCGGGCACGGCCCCGCTTGTCTGGTCAGGCGGCGAGCGGCTGCGAGGTGTCAGCTGGTCCTGCGCCGAGGCTGCTTTGCCACAAGGCGGACGACAGCGTTCGAATCAGGCCGCGCGGGCGCGGGCCTCTGCCGTACCCGGGAAACAGACGACCTCGGAGCGGTCAGGGCGCCACTCCGTTCGAGCTGCCTCTTCAGGGCTTCTACGTGGCCAGGGGTGAAGCGCCACGCGCCAGCCACCTTCGTGGCCTTGATCTCGCCGGTTCGGGCCTGCTCGCACAACCAGTACTTCGAGACGCCCATCGCTTCTGCGACCTCGCTGGCGGGATAGAGCAGGCGCGGCAGACTCACGCGGCGCCCCTGGTGGTTGCCGTTGCTTGAGCGTTGAGATATTTCTCCACGGCCTCGACGCTGGAGACGATTCGCCCGTTCCGCAGCCAGGTGTGCGGCCCTCGCCCCTGGCTCCGCCAGGTACGAATGGTGTTCGGACGGACTCCAAGCCGAGACGCGATGCCAGGACCGGCCTCGCTGTCGTGTACGTAGATCAGGCCAGGTGGTGGGCTCGATCGTGGCGGCATTCTTCCTCCATCATGCTTCCCATCTGGACCGGTTCGCGCGGATCTGGAGACGTCGGCGGCACAAAAAGCACCAGTACGGCGACACCAAGGGCCTCCGCGATCTGATGGGCGGCTTCCATGTCGCAAGAGAGGCTGCGCCCGCTGAGCAAGTGACCGATGAGCCCAGCACCCAACCCGGTCGCACTCGCGAGGGTGCGCACCGTGAATGGAACCCCCCGCCCAGGCGTCGCCATGATCCGGCGGAGCATCTCGGGGTCCCTCAGGTCATAGCGCACTCTCACAATATCTCTCCAGCGGCACAACTCGTCTATCGCTGTAGATAGTAGAGCACGATCATAGATGGATCGTCTACAGATCGGCGCACAGCACTTCCTTCAGCGCGCTTGCCGCCCCCGGCCACCTGGCTATTTACTTGAATTACGTAGACGACTCGTCTACGGAGCGAGATGAGGCGGGGGCTCCGAAACCCCGACAGCACCGGCCCGACCCCACACGAGGCACATGCACCCGCCGAAGAGAGAGGCGCAATGAAGGCAGACGACCGCACCGACCCAGGTGATGGAGTGGACGTCCCCGAGCACCTGACCCGAGACCTGGACCGGGACGACCTGTCTCGACTGGTCCGCGAAGCCAACGCCGCCGGCGTTTCCTTCGCCGTCATGGAAGCGCGAGCGAGTGCCGCAGGCCACCCGCTGAGCCGATCTCAGTTCAACAAGTTGTCCCGCAACATGGTGAAGACCTCCCCCACCAGTGAAGACCTTGCGGCGATCGCCGCCGGCATCGAGAAGCCCCTCAGCATCGTTGGCCGCGCGGCGGCCCGCCAGTACCTGAACTACGAGTCGACTGGGCTCTCGGGCTACGGGGAGGACGTGCGCATCATCGTGGCACATCTGGCCGGGATGAGCCCTGACAGTCAGCGACGCTGGCGGGCCATGATCGAGGCCGACGAACGCGCCCGTTCACAACAGGGTGATCCACCTGACGCTGAGTGAGAAACCTTCCCCCTCTGGTGTGTAGACGTTCCGTGTAGGTATGGTGACGGCCCGATCGCAGCGGTTGGCATATGCCGCTGGAGTCGATGAGTGGGGGACTCGTGATCACCTTCAGACTCGGCCGTACCGAGGACGACGCACCGGTCTTTGTGAAAGCACACAGGCTGGGAGTGCACCTCATTCTCCATGAAGGGCTGTTCAGCGAAGAGCACGTTGCCGCTCTGAACGCCGGGACTACGTCTTGGCTCTCCGTGATTGACGCCTGGCAGTTGTGGAACGGCGAGATTGTCGACCTGAGCGAGGTCGGCCCAGAGCCTGAGCTGAAGATGCGGGAACCTGCTCAATAGGCAGAATTCCAGGAAGGCATAGCTTGGCATGGCGTGGACCGAAGAATTGGTCAGTGGATTCCGCGGCCGATATCGCGACGCAACAGGCAGCAAATGTTCGATATTGGACGAGGCCGGAAACCCAAAGCTGTTCCGGAAGAAATCCGACGCCTTAAAGGCAGCACGCGACGCAGAGTCGGACGTACGCAATGGACGCCACCGCGATCCAAAGCTCGGCCATGAAACGTTCGCGGAGTACGCCAACCGATGGTACGGGGAACTCGAACTCGCCCCGTCGACCATGCAGAACTACAAGCACCACATTGAGGAACATCTCCTCCCGCACTTCGGCGACCTGACACTCAAGCAGATCGACAAGAGCGAAGTACAGAAATGGATGCTTGCCGAGAAGGCCGCGAAGTACGCCGTCTCCAGCATCAAAACATGGCGGAGCACCCTGCACGTCATGCTGGTCGACGCGATGGACGAGGGACTCATTACGTCCAATCCAACCGAGCAGAAGCGCGGCCGAGGCCGCCGCGCGGGCCGGTCATCGCGGCGGACCCCGGAGAAGGCGATCACCAGCGCCCTCGGTGCCCTCCTGGTCGCCGAGCGGACGAGTCTGTTGTCCGGCCGGGACGACGAGTTCGTACTCACCGTGAGCACCGCGTACACGGGCATGCGCTGGGGCGAGATCGTCGGCCTGGAGCCCGAGTACGTACGCCCGAGCGCCATCCGCATAGAGCACCAGCTCTACGAGCTGGACTCCGGCAAGCTGGATCGGTGCCCGCCCAAGGAAGACTCCTACCGAACTCTCGGCATACCCCCCTGGCACTCACGGCTACTGACTGAGTTCCGGCAGAGCCGCACGTTGAAGGCGTGTGACTGCCACGGGAGGAAGTACTTCTTCAGCGGGTACGGCATACCCAACGGACAAAGCGCTGGCGGAGTGACCCTCAAGGACGTCGCCGCCCGGTCCGGGGTCTCCACGGGCACCGTGTCCAACGTCCTCAACAGGCCGGAGCGCGTCGCGGACGCCACGCGCCATCGCGTGATCGATGCCATGGCGGAGCTGGGATATCAGCGCGGTGAGGCGACCGGGGATGCAGCCGCGCACCATCGCCGCAGCGGTTTCGCCACCTGGCTGTTCCACCCCGCGGCGACCGGCTGGTACCCGGCCAAGGCCCCCCAGCCGCGGCGCCCCGTGCCGGTGCTCGCCGAGCCCTGGCCCGGGGTGCCGGCGCGCGGCCGGGGCGCGGAGTCCAGAGCAGAGGCGAGCTGGGTGCCCGTGGCCAGGAAGCTGACACCTCACGGACTGAGGCATCTACACAAGACAGTGATGGAAGACCTCGGGACTCCCCCCAAGCTCATGGACGAGCGGATGGGACACCTCGACGGATCGGTCCAGGCGCGCTACTCCCACATCACGGACGGGATGCGCCAGCGCCTCATGGACGGACTGACCGATGTCTGGGAACAGTCCCTCGACGCCCGCCTTGCCCTGCACGACCGGTCACCGGTGCCCATCCTGGACAGGCTGCTGGTCGAGCGCGCAGCAGGAGTCGCTACAGTGCCCCAGCTCCGCGCGGTCGGAGCATGATCGAAATTCTGCCCCAGATCTGCCCCAGATTCCGGAGTAGAGATCGGTCGATCCGACCGAAACCCTCGCCCTACCAGCGAACTCTTCCCCCAGGGAAGATCGATTTCAGGGCGGCCGACCTTCGTTCGGGACGAAGAGGTCGTGGGTTCAAATCCCGCCACCCCGACAGCTGAAACACCAGGTCAGGGGCCTGATCCGCGAGAGCGGGTCGGGCCCCTGGTTGGTTCCGAGGGCCGGTTTGGGAGCCATTTGGGAGCCGAGCAGAAGGGTCTGCTCCCGGTCGGCTCTTCGAAGCAGGCACGTGCTTCCAGAGCGAAGCGATCACCCTGGACGCCGTCCGCGCCAGGGACGACCCGCACAGATGAGTGCTCAACGAACTCGCTTCTGCCGAGTGGTCACGCAGAGCTCGCTCCGATGCCTCCACCACCACCCTGTGAGGCAGCACGGGAGCATCTCACTGACCAGATGAGCATGCACCCTACGAGAGGGCGTGCCCCGCGCCCAGTCCCCACTCGGCCCACAAACCGAGGCGGAGCTTGATACTGGCACCAACTGTCGCGACAGAGTGGTGGACGAATCTGTGGACAGGTCATTCAGGAACCGTCCATGTCGCACAATGAAGTGTCGATGGGTGGGAGTCGGGGGGCACGGTGGCACTGGTACACGTACATGGCATCGGAAACCGGAAGGCCGATGTTGCGGGGCGCTCGGCTGCTTTGCGCGATGAACTGTTGCGTCGACATCTCCTCCCCGCGACCGGCCACTCTCCGGGTGCTCTGTTGTCCAGCCCCCGGTGGGGCGAACTCGTCGCAGACCCAGCCTGGGGGTGGGCCTCGCTGGCCCCAGACGAGGTGGAGTCGTTGGGCAGCGAGGAGCCGCTGGAGGAAGCCATCACCGAAGCTCTGGCGGACGCCGCCACCGGGCCGGAAGGGCGAGAACCCGAGCAGGTCCTGACGACGACCGCCCACCTATCGTTGCAGCGGGCGATCGATCTCCTCGCGTTGGCGGGCAGCGACGACGAAGGATCCGAGCCGGGCGCCCTTGAGGATTTGGTGGCCTTCTGTGCGCGGGCCACCGTGTACTGGGCTGAGAAGACCGGCGAGGGCGCACGCGGTGACGGCGTGGCCTTCTTCGCCTGGCTCAAAGACGTCAAGGAGGATGACGAGTTCCTCGACCGCCTCAATGACGAGGTCACCGACTGGGAGCGGCGCACGGACTGCGGCACTGCCGTGGCCAGTCCGAGGCAGTGGGAGAGCTTCGCTCTCGAAGGTGGCCTCCCCGCACGCGCTATCCGCGCGGTCCATCGGCTGCGTGCCCTTCACGTCTCCACCCGCACGAGCCCCTTGGCCGCCGGCGTCCGTCGCTGGGCCGCCCGCCCGTTGGCTCTGCTGATGGGTGACGTCATGGGGTACTTCGCTGAGCGCGGCACGCTCGATGCGCCCGGGCGGATCGTGGAGCGAATCGCCAGCTCCATCGACGAGGCGGCGCGGGACGCCGCGCTACGTGGGGAACCACTGGTGATACTCGCCCACAGCATGGGCGGGAACATCGTCCATGACGTGCTGTCCGTTTTCCGGCCCGATGTGCGAATAGATCTACTGGTGACGGTGGGCACCCAGGTTGGTCTCTTCGAGGAGCTCAAGCTCTTCGCGTCCAGCGACCACAAGGTGCCGAACGTGTATCAGCCCAAGGCCGATGCGCCGCCGAATGTCGGCCGTTGGCTCAACGTCCTGGACCGATCCGACCCGCTCGCGTTCGCGGCAGCGCCGGTCTTCGCCAGTGCGGAGGACGTGGTCTTCCGCACCGGCGCTTGGTGGGCGCACACGGGCTATCTCACATCCTGCGACTTCCACTCGCGGCTGGCTCGCAGGGTGGGACTGCCGAGATGACCACAGTTTGGGAGAGTGGCCTCGCGGGGCCTGCCGCACATGCCCTGGTGATCGGTGTCGGCGCGTATGACTGGTTCCGCGGCGGAACACGGTACGTGAAGGGCCGCAAGGGCGACCGACTTTCCAAGGAGTTCACTCAGCTGGCTTCTCCTCCGGCGTCCGCGCGTGCGTTGTGCGAGGGACTACTCGAAGGGTTTCGGAACCTGCCCGGTGGAATGGCACTCGGCAGCCTCGAAGCAGTCGCCTCGGCCAACGAGGAGATGGTCCTCAAGAGCGACGACGGCAGTGACCTGCCTCTCGGGTCAGCCACTCTCGCGGGAGTGGAAGAAGCCTTCGATGCCTGGTACGACAGGTGCGACAGCCACCCGGACAACGTGGCGCTATTCTTTTTCTGCGGCCACGGGATCCAGGTCGGAAGAGGCTCGCAGATTCTCCTGCTCCAAGACACTGGTGAGAACGTGCGGGACTACTTCCGCACCGCGGTGGACCTTCGCGTCCTAGTGGAGGGCATGGAGAGAAACAGCGCCCGGGTCCAGTGCTTCTTCGTCGACGCCTGCCGTTTCGCTCCGGAGCAGCTGTACGAGGAGGGGGACGTGCGTGCCACACATCTATTGACACCGCCACGCCGACCGCGCCCCCGCGACAGAGTCGTCGTCCACTCCACCCTCCCGGGCACCAAGGCACACGGCCCGCTGGGAGGGGTCACTCGTTTCACCGAAGCGGTCCTGCGTGCCTTGCTGACACCCGACTCGGACTCCACGGGCGAAAACTGGGCGGTGACCACAGAGACCGTCGGAAAGTTCGTGCGCGAGCTCATGGCCTGGCCGGGGCTGCACCTTAGTGACCTTGACATGCCGGAACAGCACTGCGACTTCTCCTCATTGAGCACGAGCGCGGGCGGCGTTCTCTTCTCGTTCGATAAGGCTCCCTCGGTCCCCTTCCACTTCGACACCTCGCCCGGGGAGTCCCTGTCCGACGCCGAGTGGGCGCTCATGGACCAAGAGCACCGGAAGGTGTACGCGTCCCGCCCGCCGAAGCCAGAACCCTGGATCGGGCACGGCCCTATCGGCCCGGCGCGAGTTGAGGTGTCGTTCGCCGACGGTCGCTTCCGGGGCCGTGGCGACGACGTCTGGATGCAGGCACCCTGCCGTGCGCGGACAGTGGAGGTACAGGAGCTATGAGCGTTGCTACGGCACACGTCGACATCGTGGCTCCTGTGGTGCCTGGTGCCGCACCGGGCACGGTCGTCGGCGCAGCCGAGGTCCTCGATCGCGTCAACCGCCGACTGGCGCGCGTCCCGCTGCGCGCGGGGATACCGACCCCGGTGGATATCCCACACGAGGAACGGTGCCTGGTACACGGCTGGTCACCCTACCTGTCTGTCCAGCCCGTCGTGGTAACCGGTGGCCGCACCCAGCAGGCCGTGCTCTCCGCACGGCGCGCAACCGGGAAGAAAACGGACGCCAAGAAGCCTGGCCGGGCCGCGAACGGCTGGATCCGGCTGTGGGGACGGGAGCCGGACGGCCGCTGGACCGTTCAGGACCCAGCGGACATGGCGACGGGCAGGGCCGCAACGGTGGCCATCCCGCAGGGCGGCCCCGCCGTCCTGCAAATCGGTGGAGGCCGACGGCGGCCGGTGTGCACGCTGGTACCGGAGGGGGCACTGTTCGCCCTGCAGCCCACCGAGCGTCGGCCGCAGGGCCCGGTGGAGGTCCGCCCTGTGGCGGACTCGGGTTTCACCTTGCTTGAGGCACTGCGGCTCGGAGAGTGGAGCTGGGCCGCCGTCGTGGAGCGGATTTGGTGGGATGAACCCGCCGTCCGAGGTACTCCGCTCCTCGATCTGGCGGTGGCCTATCTTGCCTGTCGGCGCGGCAATCTAGAGCAGGCCGGTCAGTGGCGGCAAGTGACCGGGGACCGCCATGAGGACGGCCCAGCCCGGATCGACGTCCTAGCCATCGACGCATGGCTCGCCCGGCGCCGAGGTGAGTGGCGTGACCTCGCCTCGACCCTAGCCCAGCTCGCCGAGGCGGGAGGGACCCCACTGGTGGCCGAGGGACTGGACCTGCTCGCTGCAGAGCTGACCCGCCCGCCGTTGGAACCGCGGGCACCGCATCCGCGTGAGGCGCTGCACCGCGTTCTGGCCCCTTACCTGCGCGCATCGGTGCCGTCGTCGCTCTCCTCTTTCACCGCCGCTCACCCGGATAGACCAGAGCCCCGGGCCCCCAAAAATGCACCCCCCGGCAACTCTCTGCCCTTCCACGTGGAAGCGGACGCGAGCGCCTTGCAGATTCAGTGGCGTGTGCTGAGCAGCGTGCCACTGCACGGCAGGCACTACGGACTCGCTGCCGACGAGAGCGCGCTGCCCCGCGAGCCTCGTCTGATGGCCATCGCGCCAGAGGAGGACCGCGAGTGGCTCATCATCGAGGATGAGGACCCAATAGTGCTCTGGCGGCTGGCCCGCAGGCTCCTTGACGAAGGGGTGACCACTGGAGTCTCTCTCGTGCCAGGCCGCGACGCAGTCGCGGTGGCGCTGCCGGGGCTTCGGGCGGGTCGAGTTGCGGCCGTTCTGGCCAACCTGCAAAGGCAGGGCCTGGTGCGGCAACTGGAGCTCAGTGTGGGCGGCACGCGTCGGGCTCTGGACATCGCGGACGCTGCCGAGGCCGAGCTGATCCTGTCCGTGCTGCTGCGGGAGGGCCACGAGTGATCGGAGTAGCAGCCTGCCGCCTCCATACAACTACACGGTGCATCCTCGAACCGGTAGGTCCGGAATCCGAGCTCGCCTGCACTCCGACCGCTTGCGCGGAGACGGGGTCCTCACTGCGACGTTGTTTGCTGATCCACAGCCAGACGCGCCTTCATGAGATCGTCAAGCACCCGCACCGGCGACGTAGGCCCCATGGTCGTACGGGCGTTGAGAGCCGCTTCCCACTGCTCTGTCAGGCCAGCCATGAGCCTTCCACGCATACCGTGGGTGACGTGGGCGTAGCGCGCCGAGACGGAGCCGTCGATGTGGCCCATGCGCTCGTCCATGAGGACCTTCTCGGTGCCGAGGTCCTCCATCATCGTCCGGTGGGTGTGGCGGAGGCCGTGGGGCGTGAGGCCCTTGGCGATCGGCAGCCAGCAGGCGTCAGCCCGGTTGGTGGCGCCGCGTCCCCGTGCCGGGACGCCGGGCCACGGCTCGCCGAGCAGAGGGACGGGCCGGGCCTCCTGCGGAGCCTTCTTCGGGTACCAGCCGGAGACCGCAGGGGTGAACAGCCAGGTTGCAAAACCGTTCTGCGCCAGTGGGCAGCAAGCCCCCACACCGCGCCGCCCCGCACGAACCCGAGGTCCGCGACGGCCTTCTCCACCCGTGCCCGCGTGGCTTCGGTGACGCGGTCGGGGTGGTTGAGGACGTTGGAGACCGTCCCCGTGGACACCACGGCAAGACGGGCGACGTCGACGAGCTTCGCTCCCTGGTGGCCCCCGGTACGGGCCGCTCCCTGGCCACGGAAGGCATACGTCCGTCCGTGGCAGGGGCAGGGCGTCGGCTTCGTACGGGCGATGTGGTTGGCGACCAGGGCCGACAGCCAGCCCGGGGCATCGATGGTGCGATAGCTGTCGTCCTTGGGTGGGCAGCGGACCAGTTCGCCGGTGTCCAGCTCGTACAGCTGCCACTCGACGCGGAACGCGTGCGGCCGGACGAACTCCGTTTCCAGGCCGACGATCTCGCCCCAGCGCTTGCCCGTATAGCCCTTGAGGACCACGGCGACGAACTCGTCGTCGCGACCGGACAGCAGGGCGGCCCGCTCGGCGGCCAGCAGGATGTCGAGTGCGTCGGTGACGACCTTCTCCGGGCCGCGGTCCCGGGACCGGCCGGCGCGCTTGCCGCGTCCGCGCCGCCGGGCGGCCGGACTGGAGGTGATCAGCCCCTCGTCGATCGCGTCCTCGAAGATCAGGTGGAGCGTCGAACGCCATGTCTTCACGCTGGAGGCCGCGTACACGGCCCGCTCCTTCTTCTCCCACAGCTCGACGTCCGTGCGGAGGACACCGCTCAGTGCCTTGTCCTCGAAGTCGGGGAGCAGGTGCTCCTCGATGTGGCGCTTGTAGTTCTGCATCGTCGAGGCGGCCAGGTCCTAGGGCGTGTCCGCAAAGTTGGTTGGTCGTTGCTCCGTTCGTGGTGCGACGTCATGAATTGACTGATCAGGCCTGGACGGTGATCGGGCCGCT